>CAYOJU010000053.1:0-4202 GCA_964404355.1 uncultured Sideroxydans sp.
ACGCTGTCGCCGACCAGCGGATGGCCGATGCTGGTCAGGTGCACGCGGATCTGGTGGGTACGTCCGGTTTCCAGGCGGCAGCGCACCAGAGTGCAACTGGGGAAGTTGGCGTCCACGCTGTAATGCGTGACAGCTTCCTTGCCGCCTTCGATCACCGCCATTTTCACTCGCTGCGAGGGATGGCGGCCGATGGGCTTGTCCACTGTGCCACCGTAGTCCATTTCACCCCATACCAGTGCGAGGTATTCGCGCTTCACGCTTCGCTTCTGCATCTGGCGTACCAGTGCGGTCTGCGCGACCAGTGTTTTGGCCACCACCATCAGGCCGCTGGTGTCCTTGTCCAGACGGTGCACGATGCCGGCACGGGGGACGTCGGCAAGCTGTGGCGCATGGTGCAGCAGGGCGTTAAGCAGTGTGCCCTCCCAGTTGCCGCTGCCCGGATGCACGACCAGCCCGACCGGCTTGTTGATGACCAGGATTGCATCGTCTTCGTAGACGACGTCCAGCGGAATATCCTCGGCATGGTAGGGTTGCTCTGAAGGATGGATTTGGGGCGATACAGTGATGGTTTCGCCGCCCCACACCTTCTGTTTGACGGTGGCGGGACTGCCGTTGAGCATGACCATGCCCTGCTCTATCCAGTCCTGCAGGCGGCTACGCGAGTATTCCGGTAACAGTTTGACCAGGGCCTGGTCCAGGCGCAGTCCGCCGTGCTCCATAGGCACCTTCATCTCAAGCAGGTCGGCAGACTCGTCGTCTTTGCTATAATCGTGTAAATCTTCTTCGGGTTCTATCATGCGCCATAGTTTAGCCGTTTTCCTCCTGCTCACGTTAGTTGCTTGCAGTTCCGACCCCGCCAAGGAGGACAACCTCACGGCCGACGAGCTGTATGCGAAGTCACAGGAAGCAATGCAGGACAAAAGCTACGAAAAAGCCGTCAAACAGCTGGAAACGCTGCAATCTCGCTACCCCTACGGCCGCTACGCCCAGCAGGCGCAGATGGAAATTGCCTACGCCTACTTCAAACACAGTGAACCGGCACCGGCGCTGGGCGCGCTGGACCGTTTCGTGAAAATGTACCCCAACAGCGCCCATCTGGATTATGTGTTCTATCTCAAGGGTCTCATCAATTTCAACGAAGACATCAACACCATGGCGGGTACCTTGTTCAATCAGGATCCGTCCGAACGGGATCCGGCATCGTTACGTGAATCTTTCGATGCGTTCAAGGAACTTGCCACGCGCTTCCCGGACAGCAAATACACTCCGGATGCCAGGATACGCATGCAGTACCTGCTCAACACACTGGCCAGCGGGGACATCCACGTAGCGAGCTATTATCTGAAGCGCGGTGCGTATGTCGCTGCCGTAAATCGCGCGAAAACCGTGTTGACCAACTACCCGCAAACGCCGCAAACCCGCGATGCCTTGCAGATCATGGTGCAGGCCTATGATGCGATGGGCATGAAAGACCTGAGTTCAGACACCAAAAAAATCCTCGACCTCAACGTGGCAAAGGACGGGATCAAACCGGTCGTCAGGGAGATGCCCAGTACCAAGTCCTGGTGGAAATTCTGGAGCTGATCCTGTGAAGTTCTGCTCGGAATGCGGTGCGCCTGTCGAACTGTCTCTGCCGCAGGGCGATCATCGTGAACGCCACGTTTGCACCGTTTGCGGCACCATTCATTACGAGAATCCAAAGATCATCGCCGGCGCCATCCCGGAATGGACAGACGGGCGCATTTTGCTTTGCCGCCGTGCCATCGAGCCGCGCAGCGGATTATGGACCTTGCCCGCCGGATTCATGGAAAACGGCGAAACCACCTCCCAGGCCGCCGCACGCGAAACACTGGAAGAAGCCAATGCGCGCATCGACGTACTGGGTCTGTACGCAATGTACAACCTGCCCTATATCAATCAGGTGCAATTGCTGTTCCGCGCCAAACTGCTTGATCTGGATTTCTCGCCCGGTGTTGAAAGTCTGGAAGTGGCACTCTTCGGCGAAGACGAGATTCCGTGGGACACGCTGGCCTTCCGCCCGATTCGCCTCACGCTGGAACATTTCTTCGCCGACCGCAAGAACGGTAATTTCACCTTCCGCAACACCGACCTCACCCCGCCAACACGCCAGATCTGAACAAAACAGCCATCCGGGTTTCCCGTCACTGCGCTTCAGGGGCTTAAGCAGCGCTTAATATGTACCTCTTATCATGATCTCCTCGCAACGCAATTGAAGGAGATCAAAATGAGAAACTCTCTTGAAGGTATATCCGGATTTGTACGCTGGGGTGTGACGGGGTTGATCACGCTGATCGCATCGCTACCTGCTCTCACATCCGTCAGTACTTATATCTGAACACTAACCATGAACCCCGGTGTGAATACGCCGGGGGTTTTCATTGTGTTAATAGCCTGTCTTGCGCCCTTCAATCACGGGCAGTTTGACATCACTGATGAGTGCCCCGATCAGGCGTGCGATGGTTTCGGAGGCAATCACCGTATGTGCGTTATTTGCGGACAGCAGCTTTTCGCGCAGTTCCTTGCGTGTGTCGTGCGTGCCGCTCAATTCAAAAATGATATCGATCTTGTCGCCCATGGTGACGATCTCGTCCAGCGTGGCAACCTTGACACCATTGGCCACGGCCTGAGCCTTGGCCGGAGTGTCTGCACGTTCGGCAACACAAACCAGATTGATATTCTGTTTTTTCTGCAGCATGGCACCGAGAAATGCAGATCCCACCCTTCCCAGTCCGATGATTGCAATATTCTGTTTACTCATGATTTCTCCCCGAAGCTTGGATAAATTGGTGGCTGATTCCGGTTTCCACTATTTTTTTCCCAACCCCAGTGCCTGAAAGAAACGCGGTCCGAGATCGGGTTGATTCTCCTGATTGGCGAAATGATCTGTCATTTCCTGATCGAGCAAACTCAAGCGATCCGCCAATGCCGGGTGGGTTTTGAACATCAGCGCCACGCTGGAATCACTGGGGTTGAGGGATTGCAGAGTTTGCAATACAGCCGGCAATCCATAGGGGTCATAACCGGCACGCGCTGCAATCACCACCCCCATACGATCCGCCTCAAATTCGTCGTTCTTGTCCAGACCGCGTGCATACACTTCCGTGCCAGCACTGACCAGCTTGGTCAGCCGGGGATCCTTGCCATTGTTCTTGAGTGCTTCGTTAGTCAGATCGGCCAACAACTCGGTGCGAGCTCCTTTCTTGATGGCCTGCAGGTGATGTTTGCGCAATACATGCGAGATTTCGTGCGCCAACACACCCGCCAGTTCCGCTTCGCTGTTCATTTGCGCCAGCAGGCCTTTGGTGATGAATACGTAACCGCCGGGTGCGGCAAAGGCATTGACGTCGTTGTCATCCAGCACACCGAACTGCCAGGGCAGGTCGGGGCGTTCCGTTTGCAAAGTGAGCCAGCGTCCAACTCGATTCACGTACTGCTGCACTGCCGGGTTGTTCAGCAATGGCGCGGCGCCCAGCAAGTTGCTGGCAATACCCTCTCCCAACGTGATTTCCTGCGGCTCGTCAATGTCAGTATTGGCCTTCTGCACTTTTTTCACGGTCTCTGCCGCCTTCTTCCAGTCGACGTTGCCAAAATCGAAAGCAGCGGCGGGAAGC
The DNA here is from genome assembly GCA_964404355.1 of uncultured Sideroxydans sp. Lineage (GTDB taxonomy): Bacteria > Pseudomonadota > Gammaproteobacteria > Burkholderiales > Gallionellaceae > Sideroxyarcus. Next base: position 3,633 of record CAYOJU010000053.1, read on the forward strand.
ATCGCCCCCAACAGGCACAACATGACTATCGTCTGATTCGTTCTCATCATTGGCCTCCGTTCAGGTAGTCGACGCTTTGGGCGTGCAATTTTCCTTCAGCCGCATAGCGTTGCGCGACTTCGCGACTCACGGCATAGCGTTTTGCGGCTTGCAGAGCCTGCGGGTCGGATTTTGAATTTTTCAATTGTTCTTCCGACAGGCCCCGTATCCCGGTGGTCACGGTGCTACTGCTTCTGCCGGTGGAAGCGACATTGAACAGGGATCTCAATCCGTTGTCGCCGCGCTTGTTCTGCACATTCGACTCCAGCTGCAGGCTCAGCATCTTCACCCAGCCGCTGAAGGAGGTCGACTTCACTTGCGTCCAGCTGCCCTGCCGCGTCAATTCTTCGACCTGCGTACGCGGCGGCAACGTCGTCAGCGTCTGTGCATCGGTATAGGGTTTGGCTTTCAGTTCGGTGGGACGTATGGTGTACGCGGTCCCTCCGGCCCACGCTGACGACACGAAGCCGAGCAGCAGACATAACGCGATGATGTTCTTCATTCCTGTTTTCCTCCTTTTTCAACCGGCGC
>CAYOJU010000053.1:4302-19325 GCA_964404355.1 uncultured Sideroxydans sp.
TCCAGCGCCGCTTCGACGGCATGGCGCGCATGTTCCGGATCATCCAGCGGTGCGCCCCAGAATGCCATGATGCAATCGCCGATGAACTTATCCAGCGAGCCACCGTGACGGAATACAACTTCGACCTGCAAAGTAAAATATCGGTTCAACAATTCCACTACCTGTTGCGGGGTGCGTTTTTCCGACAAGGTGGTGAAACCGCGGATATCGGAGAACAGTATGGTGATCTGGCGGCTTTCGCCCGCGCGGCTCAGGCCTCCGTGTGCTACCAGTTCCTTCACCACATGCGGATTGACGAAGCGGCTGAACATTTGTACCGCCTGCTCGCGCGATTTGCGTTCGCGCAGGTATTCGCGCAGGGCGAAGGTGAAATATGCTGCCCATGCCAGCAGGATGGGCGTCAATATTGGCAACAGGAGCAATTGCGCTACAGCAAGGTAGGCGCCGCCAAATGCCACCAGGGTAACCACGGCCAGCCCCAGACCGATCTTGAGCGCATGCGCGCCACGCAAAAAAGCGAGGCTCAGGAGCGACAACAGCAACAAGGCAATGCCGGGAGCAAAACCTTCTTCCGCTTTGCGCATCGCGCGGCCATTTTTCAGATCGTCTATCGCAGTCGCCATGATCTCCATGGCCGGATACAGGCTATACATCGGCGTTGCGCGCGCATCGTGCAAACCCGTGGCCTCGGTACCGATAATGACGATCTTGCCCTTCAACTCATCCTTGGCGCGCAACGGGTGCGCGCGGTTGAAATCCTCATACAGATCGGCATAGGAAATATGCTTGAATGACCTGGCTTTGCCCCGCCACGCCAAAATCATGTCCGGCTGCTGCGGCACAGAGTAGCCAAGATCCTTTGCAACACGTGCCGGAAGCGACGGGATAAGCCAACCGCTGGCATCGGTATAGAGCTTATAACGCCGACCTACGCCGTCGCCATCTTCAAGGAAGTTGATGCTGCCTGTATGCCAATGCACCGGATCAACCGCCAATGGCGGCAACACGGCAATGCGTGCCTGGTCGTCGGCATGGTCGGTGCGCTGCAAACCCAGCATGGCCGAAATTTGCGCCAGTGTTGGATTTTTCTCGTCCGGTTTGGAGTCGAGCAAACTTAGCGGGAAATACACGTTGTTCAAGCCTTGCAGCGAACGGTTGAACTCGCGATCACTTTCCGGACGAAACTCATCGGTCTCGCTAAACAGGATATCGAACACGATCGCCCTGGGATGCTGTCTGGCGATGCCGCGCACCAGCTCGCCATGCACCGAGCGCGGCCACGGCCAGCTGCCGGCCGTATCCTGCATGCGTGCAAGACTAAGGTCATCGATATCGACGATGACGATGTCCGCATCCGGTGCCAGGTTCTGCGCCTGCAGGCGCACAAACCGGTCGGACAGGCGGTTTTCCAGCGGCGCGAGCGCGTGCAGCCAGGTCAGTTCAACAAGCGCCAATAACAGGAACATCGCTCCGATGAGCAATGAAGTCCGTCTTTGGGTCGCTGGAGAGTTATCCATAGATGCACATACTAATCGTTTTGCGCAGAATGCAACAAGGCGGATGCAATACAGGCGTGTTTCCCCCTATAATCGCACTCAACCTTTTGTTTTCCCCCGGCACATGCCCCCGATGCGAATATTCCTGCTGTTTGCAACCCTGTTACTGACGGGATGCAGCTCTATCAGCGGCCTCAGCAAGTACGCGGAACAAAAAGACCCGTTTGAATCATTCAACCGCGGCGTCTATGCGTTCAACGACACCCTGGATCGTGGCGTTATCAAACCAGTCGCGCAAGGTTATAGCAACGTGACGCCAACCCCCGTGAAGAACATGGTCAACAACTTCTTCTCCAATCTGGACGATGTGGTCGTCACCGTCAACGACCTGCTGCAATTCAAATTCCAGCAAGCCGCCAGCGACAGTTCGCGCGTGGTCTTCAATACCACCTTCGGTATTTTCGGCTTGTTCAATTTCACCCCCCAGTTGGAAAAGCACAATGAGGATTTTGGCCAAACCCTGGGCTACTGGGGTTTACCGAGCGGTCCTTATCTGATGTTGCCCTTCTTCGGGCCGAGCTCGATGCGTGATGGGCCCGGCATTTACGGGGACAGTTTCGTCAGCGTCATCGGCAGAACCAAGAATATGTCCGCCCGCAACCGCGACTGGCTGGCAGAAGGTGTCAATACGCGAGCCGGTTTGCTGGAAGGGGAAAAAGTGATGGATGAAGCGGTCATCGACCGCTACAGCTTCATACGCGATGCCTACCTCCAGCGTCGGCAGAACCTGGTATACGACGGCAACCCGCCAAAACAGAAATTCGACGATGATGAATAAAAAACGGCGGGAATTACCCGCCGTTTTTTGTTAGTCCCCGTTACGAATAAATCATTGCCCTGCGCGCAACGCTTCGATGCGTTCATCCAGCGGCGGGTGCGTCATGAATAATCTGGAGAAACCGCCCTGGCTTGAAATGGCCATCGCCGCCATATTTTGCGGCATCACAGCTTGTTCGTGGTTCACCTTCAGACGCTCCAGCGCATTGATCATTTTTTGTCGTCCCGCCAGGTTCGCTCCACCCGCATCGGCACGAAACTCGCGCTGCCGAGAGAACCACATGACGATCATGCTGGCCAGTATGCCCAGTACGATCTGTGCGGCAATTTGCGCGACAAAGGCGCCGATGCCGGGGCCGTTGCGCGGATCGTTCTTCAGCAATACGCGATCGACGAGAATGCCGATAAGCCTGGAGAAGAACACCACGAAAGTATTGACCACGCCTTGTATCAGCGCAAGAGTCACCATGTCGCCGTTGGCGACGTGGCTGATCTCGTGACCGAGCACCGCTTCCGCCTCATCCTTGCTCATGCTGTGCAGCAGGCCGGTGCTTACTGCGACCAGCGCGCTGTTGCGATTCCAGCCGGTGGCAAAAGCATTCACGTCGGGCGCATCGTAGATCGCCACTTCCGGCATGCCGATGCCCGCGGCCTGCGCCTGACGGCGCACGGTATCAACCAGCCAGCGCTCGGTGGGATCTTGCGGATTTTCGATGACTTGCGCACCTACAGAACGCTTCGCCATCCACTTGGACATCAGCAGGGAAATGATGGAACCGGAGAAGCCGATCACCGTGGACATCACCATGAGCGCGCTGAAATTGATGCCGCCGCTTTGATCCAGCACCCGATCGACGCCCAGCAGACGCAAGACGATATTGATGACCACCAGTACTGCAATATTGGTCAGAATGAATAAAACGATGCGTTTCATTGCTTGATTCTCCAAAGGTAAGAGGTTATGCGGCGCGCAGTGTAACACCCGCGCCACAGCCCACTAGATGCGGGCCTGCCTTCAATTTTCAAGCCCTGTGCCATCCCGTTCAGCTGGCATATGAATTACGGCACACGAAAAAGTTGCATATCCTCACTGACTACAGGGTATGGTTCAGCGCTCTGATTATCAGCCCATGGTTGACCATAACCCACTATCTCACTAGGATATACAAAACAAAACAAGGTGATCCCGATGACTGACCAATACACCCGAACCGCAGTCACGCTGCACTGGCTGATTGCTCTGCTGATCTTCGCCGCGTTCCCGCTGGGCCTGTATATGCATGACCTGCCGCTCTCGCCGCATAAACTGCATATGTATAGCTACCACAAATGGATAGGCGTCACCGTGCTGCTGCTTGCCGTCATTCGCATCACCTGGCGCACCACCCATCGCCCGCCCGCCATGCCTGCCGCGATGCCGGGCTGGGAGAAGTTCGCTGCGGAAAGTGTGCATTACCTGCTGTACGCGATGATCTTTGTCGTCCCGATCAGCGGCTGGTTGATGAGCTCTGCGATGGGCTTCCAGACGGTGTGGTTCGGGGTGTTGCCGCTGCCCGACCTGGTCGGCAAGAACAAGGAACTTGCCGACGTTTTGCACGAGGGGCACGAATTGCTCAACTACCTGATGCTCGGATTGGTATTCGCGCATGTCGGTGCAGCACTCAAGCATCACTTCATTGAACGCGACGATGTCCTGATACGCATGGTTCCTTTCCTGAGGAACAAGTCCTGAATATGTAAATGTCTTTTTCACAGTCGATTCGTAAGCAAACCAGCCCGAAGGAGAACTGCCATGAATAAACTATTCTGCATCCTGTTCGCCGCCACGCTTGCCGTCCCTGCTTATGCTGCGGACAGTTACACCATTGACCCGAACCACACCTGGCCGATATTTGAAGTGAATCACCTGGGCTACTCCACTCAGCGCGGGCGCTTCAATAAATCCAGCGGCAAGATCACCCTCGATATTGCCGCCAAAAAAGGCAGCGTGGATCTAACCATCGAATCAGCCTCGCTTGATATGGGCTTCGCCAAGTGGAATGAACACATGAAGGGCGAGGAATTCTTCGACGTGACGGAGTATCCGACCATACGCTTCACCTCCGACAAGCTGATATTCGACGGCGAGAACGTGGTCGGGGCGGAAGGTAACTTCACCCTGCTGCGGCAAACTCATCCGCTCACCCTGCGCGTGGAGGGTTTCCACTGCGCGCCGTTCCCCATGACCAAAAAAATGCACTGCGGCGCGAATGTCTCCGCCACCATCCTGCGTTCTCAATACGGCATGGCGAGATATTTATCCATGATCAGCGACGAAATTAAACTCTTCTCTCCAATCGAGGCGGACAAAGACTAAAATGTGCGGGGCTCGCACGAAGTAACTTCGCCAATCGACCATTCCCTGATAACCAGGGTGAAGTGCTGTCGGCACAAGACCCTGCACCTGTTTGCAATAAACCATATCTGGAGATAATGAAATGGCTAATCTGCTTGAACAATTGAAATCCATGACCGCCATCGTCGCCGACACCGGTGACATCGAAGCCATGCGCAGCCATCATCCCGAGGATGCAACCACCAACCCTTCGCTTTTGCTCAAGGCAGCAACCTTGCCCGAATATGCGCCATTGATTGCAGATTCCATCGCGTGGGCGAAATCACAGAACATCAATCCCGAGCGGCAAGCCCATGATGCGATGGACAAGCTGGCTGTGGCCGTTGGCGTGGAGGTGCTGAAGATCGTGCCCGGCCGCATCTCCACCGAAGTGGATGCCCGCCTGTCGTTCAACACCCTGGCCACACTCGCCAAGGCCCGCAAACTGATCCGCCTGTACAACGAGGCAGGAGTACCCAATGAACGCGTGCTGATCAAGATCGCATCGACTTGGGAAGGCATACGCGCAGGCGAGATACTCGAACACGAAGGCATCCACTGCAATCTCACCCTGATGTTCGGTTTCGCCCAGGCGCGCAGCTGTGCCGAAGCGGGCGTCACGCTCATCTCACCCTTTGTCGGGCGCATTTTCGATTGGCAAAAAGCCAAAGAGGGCCGCACCGACATACCTGTGGAAGAAGATCTGGGCGTGCTGTCGGTGCGCCGAATCTACCAGTACTACAAAGAGTACGGTTACCCGACCACCGTCATGGGCGCGTCGTTCCGCAACAGCGCAGAGATACTGGCCCTGGCCGGCTGCGACCGCCTGACCATCAGCCCTTCACTATTGAAGGAACTGCAAAGCACCGAAGGAACGCTGCAACGTCGCCTGCAATATACCGGCGCAATCAAAGCGCGCCCTGCTTCATTGACCGAAGCGGAGTTCCGTTGGGAGATGAATCAGGATGCCATGGCGACGGAAAAACTTGCTGAAGGCATTCGGGGGTTTACGGTCGATCAGATCAAGCTGGAAAAGATGCTCGCGGAAAAGTTGTGAGAATGGTTTCAGTAGTTGTAGGGTGAGCTTGCGCACCCAACTGGACTTCCCCCTTTAGCTAAAGGGGGATGGAGGGGGATTTGAAAACGCTGAGTCATCGCTCTACTTCCGCAAATCCCCCCTAGCCCCCCTTTGATAAAGTGGGGAACGCACGGCAATCCCGCCCATGGTGACTTGCCCCAACCTTTCCTGTCACACTACGCCCATTCACCAAAACAAATCCACCATGACCCAGCACACACCCCACACCACTCTCCTGTCCGACTACACCCCGCCTCCGTTTCTGATCGACACGGTCGATGTCGACATTGATTTCCGCAGCGGCGAAGCCATCGTGACTGCGCAATTGGCGCTGCGTCGCAATCCGGCGGCGCACACGCCGGATGCACCGTTGGTGCTGGATGGCGAGGAACTGGAGTTGCTCGGCATCAGCCTCGACGGCACGGAGTTGCCCCTTAATCGTTACCGTCTGAGCCCCGGCCAGTTGACGCTTGTTGATGTTCCCGATGCGTTCCGTCTGCAGACACGCACACGCATCCTCCCCGATGGCAATACGCGCCTTTCCGGCCTCTACCGTTCGGCCAATGGCTATTTCACCCAGTGCGAAGCGCAGGGCTTTCGCCGCATCACCTGGTTTCAGGATCGGCCGGATGTCATGTCGCGTTACACCGTCACGCTGCACGCCGACAAGGCGGCGTTGCCGCAATTGCTGGCCAATGGCAATCCGGTGGGCAGCGGCGACGAAGCAGGCGGACGTCACTGGGCCAAGTGGCAAGATCCCTTCCCCAAGCCCTGCTACCTGTTCGCGGTGGTCGCAGCCAAGCTCGATGTGCTGAGCGACAGCTATCGCACCCTGTCGGGCCGCAACGTCAAACTGGCGATCTACGTTGAGCACGGCAAGCTCGATCAATGCGAACACGCCATGTCCGCACTCAAGAAAGCCATGCACTGGGACGAGCAGACTTTCGGTCTGGAATGCGATCTTGATCAATACATGATCGTGGCCGTTGGCGACTTCAACATGGGGGCGATGGAGAACAAGGGGCTGAACATTTTCAACACCAGGTACGTGCTGGCGCGACCGGACGTGGCCACCGATGTCGATTACGAAAATATCGACCGCGTGGTAGCGCATGAATATTTCCACAACTGGACCGGCAACCGCGTGACCTGCCGCGACTGGTTCCAGCTATCGCTCAAGGAAGGACTGACTGTTTTTCGCGACCAGCAGTTTGGTGCCGACGTACATAACCACTCGGTGGCGCGCATTCGCGAGGTGCGTGGCCTGCGCGCCGGACAATTCCCCGAAGACAACGGCCCCATGGTGCACCCGGTGCGGCCTGCCTCGTATATCGAGATCAACAATTTCTACACCGCCACCGTCTATCAAAAAGGCGCCGAGGTGGTGCGCATGATCCAGACCCTGATCGGCAAGCCCGCCTTCCGTCGCGGCATGGATCTTTACTTCGAACGTCACGATGGCCAAGCGGTAACTTGCGACGACTTTGTGGCCGCCATGGCCGATGCCTCCGGTGTCGATCTCAAGCAATTCATGCGCTGGTACGACCAGGCCGGTTCGCCGCGCATACACGCCACCGGCAGTTACGATGCGGCAAAGCAGCGCTATACGCTGCGCCTGAGCCAATCCTGCGCCGCCACGCTCGGCCAGCCGGAGAAGCAGCCCTTCCACATCCCCGTCACCGTTGGCCTGGTCGGTCCGAATGGAGAGGACTTGCCCTTGCACTTGGTTGGCGACAGTAACGTGACCACCGAGCGCGTGTTGTCGTTACAAACCGCGTCGCAGGAATTCGTCTTTGAAGAAGTCGCCGTTGCACCCGTGCCCTCGCTGCTGCGCGATTTCTCGGCGCCGGTCGTGCTCGAGTTTGATTACTCAGCAGCAGAACTCGCCCACTTGCTGGCGCATGACAGTGATCCGTTCAATCGCTGCGAAGCCGGCCAACGCTTGGCCAGCCAACTGATCATTGCCGCTACCGCGGCCATCAGCGCGGGCCGCACACCAAACTGGTCGGCGGACTTTGTCAAAGCAGCAGCGCGCGTCCTGGCCCAATCCGCCACCGACCCGGCCTTCGCCGCCGAAGCGTTGACACTACCGGGCGAGGCAACACTGGCTGAACAATTGGACGTTGTCGATCCCGATGCCCTGCACGCCGCCCGCAACGGCCTGCGCCGCCACCTCGCAGAACAACTCGGCACTGCATTCAGAGCCTGCTATGAGTCGCTTGCACCAAAGGGAATCTACAAGCCCGATTCGCACGATGCCGCCCGCCGCGCCTTGCGCAATCTGTGTCTTGGCTACTTGAGCGAAACAGACAGCGCGGAGACGCGCGCGCTGGCGAAGAAACAATTCGATACCGCAGACAACATGACCGACCAGTTCGCCGCGCTGAGCGTATTGGCACAGAGCGAAGGCGAAGAACGCGTGCAGGCCCTGGACGCTTTCTATGCACGTTGGAAAGACGAGGCGCTGGTGATCGACAAGTGGCTGCAAGTGCAGGCAACCAGCCGTCGCCCCGACACACTGGCGGAAGTAGAGCGCTTGGTCGCCCATCCCGCGTTCGATCTGCGCAACCCGAACAAGGTCTATGCACTGCTGCGCGCATTCGGCAGCAACCATGTGCGCTTCCACGCTGCCGACGGCAGCGGCTACCGCTTCCTCGCCGACCAAACGCGCAAGCTCGACAGCATCAATCCCCAAGTCGCAGCGCGCCTGGCACGCTGCTTCGACCGCTGGCGCAGGTTTGATACCACGCGCCAGACACATGCCCGGACCGCACTGGAAACGCTACGCAACCACAAGGGACTGTCGCGCGATGTGTTTGAGATTGTTGAGAGATCACTGGGGTAAGTGAGAATTTTCGCTTCTCAGAATCGCGTTGATATGGGAACACACCGATTCAGCTTGCTTTTCTCCCTCGCCCCTTGGGGATAGGGCTGGGGAGAGGGAAGGAACCTTAGCATTGCACCCAAAACGGGAGCATGGTAAAGTGTTGACATGCGCGTTATTGCTATCAGCACATTGCGAGAATTTTGGGCGAAGCACCCGCAGGCAGAAACGCCACTGCGTTCATGGTATGCAGACGCAAGCCGCGCGGACTGGAAAACTCCGGCGCACACCAAGGCGACGCATCGCAATGCCAGCTTTGTGGGAAGCAATCGCGTCGTGTTCAATATCAAAGGCAACGATTACCGCCTGGTTGTGGCAGTGCATTTCAACCGGGGCATGATGTACATCCGCTTCATTGGAACTCATTCAGAATATGACGCGATAAACGCGGGAAAGGTGTAGCAATGGAACTCAAACCAATTCGAACCAAAGCAGAATACAAAGCCGCCTTGCGCGAAATCGAAACATTGTTTGATGTGCCCGATAAAACGCCGGAAGCGGACAGGCTGGAAGTACTGGTCATGCTGGTGGAAAAATACGAAGCGAAACACTTCCCCATCCCCGCGCCCGATCCCATCGATTTTTTAAACTACGCGATGGAAACGCGCGGCCTGACGCGCAAGGATTTGGAGGTGTACATCGGTAGCCGTGGCCGCGTGGCCGAAGTGCTTAACCGCGCTCGTCCGCTGACACTGGCGATGATCCGGCGTTTGTCGGAAGGGCTCAAACTGCCAGCGGATGTGTTGATCGCAGATTACGAATTGCGCCACGCTGCATAAATCTGCTGAACAAAATGTCGTAATGCAGGAGTTGACCCCGATCAGCCCCGACACACTGGCCCAGGTCGCAGCGCGACTGGCACGCTGTTTCGACCAGGTTTGATGCCTTGCGCCAGACACACGCCCGGACCGCACTGGAAACGCTACGCAACCACAAGGGACTGTCGCGCGATGTGTTTGAGATTGTGGAGAGAGCGCTAGGATAATTGAGAGCTTCCGCTCATCAGAATCGCATGAATTAGCTTCTGATGGGAGTATGCTGGTAGCCAGTTAGGAGAAATTGCTATGGACATCAATCCTGCATCAGGTCTGACAACCAGTGTCGCCGTTGGAACATCAGTTCTAAAGAAGGCACTCGACATCCAGGCGCAAACGGCCATGATTCTGATTGACTCGATTGCCAAGACACCAACGGTAAATGCAGCAAACCTGCCACCCAATCTGGGCCAGAACATCAATACAACCGCTTGAACTGATCCCTACACAAAGTGGATGCTTGATCTAAGGATATGCCGATTAAGTCCTCCGTTCGTGGTGAGCTTGTCGAACCATGAACGGAGGACGTTTAACATTCAGCGTGTTACGCAACGAGCCCTTCGACAGGCTCAGGGCGAACGGACTTAATCGGTGTTTCCCTAATTATCACCACAGGATTCTTTCAATATCATCCACTCATCCTGACTCAGGATGGGTGTGGTGGCCTGATTATCGAACTTTGCCACCATTTCCGATCGTGATGGGTCTGATGGGTGATCGGACAGGAAGGCAGGAACGGAATTCGATTTCGCCATGCGCTCAAAGAAATGTTTGAATGGCAGATTATCCACGTGGGCTTGTTGCAGGCGTTTGAGGCCTTCTTCATCCGCCTGGGTTTCCTGTGATCGTGTGAAGCTCATATTCACGAAGTACTCGGCCATCTCTGCCGTGGATGAAGGTCCACCGAATATCAGGCTGATTCCCTGGGAGGTGAACAGGTGAGCGATGGTGCCTTCCATAATGTGGCGGTGCTTTACATGACCGATCTCATGGGCAAGCACACCGGCCACTTCTTCCGGCGATTGCGCCTGTTTAAGGAAGCCTGAATTTACCGAGATTTTCCCGCCAAGCGAGGCATAGGCGTTCACTGCCGGATCTTTCACAATCCGGGCATCAATCGTGAACGCCTGATCGTCCGGATCGATGGGATAGATTCGTTTTACCAGACGCTGAAAGATTTCTTGCGCCTGAGGACTATGACGACACTCATTTTTTGAAGAACCGAAATCAAGCGCGTAAGAAAGCTTCTTTTCCCAACTCCAGGGGATGACATGGGCCAGAGGCGACAGGCCCAATGCAACAAACATCCCCAACGCAATGGCGGTGACAAGCCACATCAAGCCTTTTATTTTGGATGGGGAATCACTCATCAGTGATGCTTTGAGATCATTACAATAAAATAAAACACCACTATGATGACCGTAACGATGATCGACATCGGCCCGCGCTGCGTTTTGCTGGAGGAAGCCATGCGCGCCTTGTCCAGGGTAATGTTGCCGCCCTGCGTGTCATCAACAAACGTTTCTCTATCCTGAATGATTGCTTGGGGAGGCAGCGTGTCACTTCGAGTGGTAATGCCTGCCACTTTTTTGACTGCGGTGCCAATCACCATGAATTCAACCAGCCCGCCGCCCAGATCATAAACGCGCGTTTTTACGCCAACCACTTCATCGGCACCGCATTGATCTGCGTCTGCCTCGATACGCTCCAGGGCTTTCTCCCGCGCCTCATAGAGCAGTTCCGTCAAGCTGTCGATTTGGCCGCCGATAAGACTCTTTAACGAGGAAGTGATGCCTGATGCCAAGCCCAGGGAATAAACCGAAACACCCATGACAAGCCTGATTGGAAGGTAGCCAATATTGACCAGGTTCCACAGTTCTTCATTCGTCATATCGCTGGTGACGGGATCCTGGAAATAGTTATTCAGCGCCGGATGTGTTGACGCCGTCCCTATCATGATCATTTCCTGCGTACCCAAAAACGGCATGATGGTCGTTTCAATGCCGATCACCGCATTCGCCTTCACGGCCTTGGCCTCATCCTTTATTCTGGTGAGCGCCAGGTGCCTGGTCCGGTCAAAAATCTGTGTGTACTGCGGCACCTCGCCACGCTTCAATCCACGGAAAGCACCCTTGATATTTCCGCCTACCCCAATGGAATAGGCCACATTGCCAAACACAAAACTCTGGGGTGTAAATCCAGAATCGATCTGGCAGTAAAGCGCCTGGGCATTGGCGGATGTCGAATATGACAATCTGTCGGATGCACCTGCACCCGTCTGATGTATGGTCGAACCGAGCGCGATGAATTCAAGATTGCCCCCATGATTGATCATATCGAACGAGACGCCCGCCAATCCGACACCGTTATAGTGACGCGCTTCTTCCATCATCCGGTTATAGGCATTCTTGCGGCCATCGTGAACGAGCTTGGTGATCTCCTCAATTTCGCCACCCGCCAAATTGGAAAGCCCTGCGCCAATTCCCCTGAATACGCCCAGTGCCAGCACATTGTTGCCAAGGCATAGTTGCCCGGCACCAAGACCCAGTTTACTCAGGCAATAGATCTCGTTCCCGGAAAATCCGGTTACCTTGCGGTGTTCTTTTGCGTTCATGTTCGTATCCTTGTTGATTGCTTTGAACGGCAACTGGGGGCTTATTTCGTCTCTCGCCGTTTGAGATGACGGTGCCTTGGGAGATGCGGGTGTTTCAGTCAGCGTTTTGAATGCTGCACGAGCAGCGTCGAGGAGATTTTGTGCCTCTTCACGGGCTAATCCGCCCGCTTTGAGTCGGTTAAGAATTGCACTGTACGCCGCACGGATTTCGACTTCCGAGGCGCCGGGAGCGATGCCGAGTACTGCGTATGGATCTGGATGCTCCATCAAATCATGCCAAATAATTTGTGATTACCTTCGAATTTGTTTTTCATTTATTCACTTCAACAAAACTATTTCGATGCAGACTATTTTTTTGAATATTCTACAATTTAAGCAATTTTCTCATCTTGCTCGGAAAGCAACGGCATGTCAGTTCCACTTGGCAGTTCCTCTGCTCTTGCCTGTGTCTGCCAGACTATTTTGGCAATTTCGGTAATGCGATCAACTAATGGCTTGGCGTCCTTGCCGAATTTTCCCAAAACCACCCCAGCGTCTCCCACAAGGCCCCAAAACTTATCCAAGTCAGAAACTTTCTTATGCAATTCGGCTTGGAGCTTTTCTATACGTTTTAATAAACGTTGTTTATGGTCTTCTTCGAACAATGCTGACGCAACTAATTCATCTCTAAGTGTATTTATAAGCTCTTGTATTCTTGTTAAATCGCCTTGAGTGAATTCATAGCAGAAGCCTGAAGATAATGAAGTTTTGAAGTGGGCTTTGAAGTCTTCCAATCTTTGCTTACTTGCTTCAACACCTGTCTTTTCACGCATCCGGCGTAGGTATTCAAAAATTTTAGAACAATCTCCGTATTGATCGCCATTTAGATCGATGTATGGCGCGTCAATTGTTATATAGCCCTCTTCTAATCCTGTTGAAATAAGCGCATACGCTTCCAATAACACCATGTAGTCGGATTCCGACCATCCGTCTCCCATAGAATTTATATTTTCAATTGCTGTATCACATATCGTGGTTACTACTGATATTGGATTATCTTTTAGTGCGTCAACGACGTTTTGGTCAAATAGCAATTGATTCCCCTTTAGATATTACAAAATCAAAAGAATCAGCGTCGGTTCTGTTTCCAATTTCCGTACTCTTCGAAAACTATTTCGATGCTGAACCCATATCACTACCCTTACTGCAAACGCAGCATTCTAACTTTCAACCAATCTGCGAGCACGCACGAGAATTTCTGGACTTACCTTGCCAGACGATATTAGGCTGGATATTTCCCCCCTCATCGCAGGACGCGATTCTGGAAACAATTCCTTTTGGGGATTACTTGTATAAATAGACAGTTCAAAGGAGTGACAAACAAGTTCTATCTGCTCTTTTCGGAGAAACTCATATATTTTGTTTGCCAATACTTTGTCTTTTCCCGCGTATAAAGTTATATGCGGATTGAAATCAAATCGATTTTTCGGGTAATCAAATTTCCTGGTAATTGCACTAAGGTTTTTTGAGTTGTTCGCTGTACTGACACGCAAGAAGACAATACTCTCTGATTCGTTTTCAAACATCCCGGCATTTGCAATCAAAATCGCGCTGGCTTTGATTTTGTTAAACCAGTCATCCATATCGTTTTCGGCAATTGGATTAACGTATGGCCCACGTAGAGTGACATGGATGCCGGACTTGAAAATCTTCTGATTGAAGACTGATCGCAAATCATTAAGCAATTCGCAAATATCGGCATCACAAATCTCTAAGAAGACAAAATACTTTGTTGGGTTAGATGACATATTACTAAATTACCAAATACCTTCTGTACTCTAATGGAATGTTTGGGTGCGTACATGCCGCGTAGAGAAATGCTGAAAACTCAGCCGCCTTTTCATCCAATATTCTCTTTTTCTCAGACTCAAGATCATCCTGGATTTGCTCTTCCTCTTTCAAATTCAGGAAGTACTCATAATTCTCAAGAAATTTCAAAAAATCCGGTTCAAGCTCAGGTGCATTAAGAGCATCCAATCCTTTGGACAGTCGTTCTAATGGCGAAAGTTTGCAGAATTCAATGATCTCTTCATGCGAATGTTCGCGCCCAGCGATAAGGGGCAGCACTGTGCCGTATACAGTAAGCATTCTGCTGAATTTCAAATTGACGTTCTTCTTGCGCCAAGGCTTAGAAGTATCATGTCTTATTTTTTCGTAGTTAAGACACAAGGTTCTCCAATAGCGCAGTATGTCATTAAGTAGAAACAGCGGCTTAAACGATGAATCGTGGCTTTTCTCATCGCGACAATAGTGATTAATCACGCATTGTAGGAATTCATAATACAAAGATTCGTTGCATGCGGGAGCACTTTCAAGAAGGAGAAGCATTCGCGCTGTAAATACGTTTTGAGAGTCTTCCTCTCGCGTACCTGTTAACTTTGTTAGGTCATCCAATTGATATACTTTTAGAAATTCACCATCGTTGCTGAACTTGTCGTACTTCAACTCACTATTTATCTTAATAAGGTTGGCAAAGAAATTGTAGGTATCTAGCTGGTTGACCTTTTCATTTGCGACGACAAACAAATCTAAATCTGACTTTTTACCTGAGTCCTTTCGCCCAATCGACCCCGCGCAGAAAACAGTAACACGGCGGTTAGCAAACACGTCGTGATTCTCTTTGAATTTCTCGCGAATTTGAATAAGTTTGCCTGACGTACTTATTTTTCGATTGACTAGTGGGGTATATCCACACAGGATATTTTGGAAAGAATCCGAAAGGCTTGCAGTCACATTGATCCCCTATATTTCGTTCAGCGAGTTAATGGGGGCGGGTTGGAATATTTTCCAGTTGCCCCCACACCCCTCATTGCCTGCTATCTACCGACCCAAAGCCTAGCAGCAATAACCCTACCGCGCTACTGGACAAAAGATATAGACCTTTTG
>CAYOJU010000054.1:0-19307 GCA_964404355.1 uncultured Sideroxydans sp.
ACGACGTCATCCTGCACATGCCGGTAGGCACCGTCATCACCGACGTCAACAGCGGACAGGTCATAGCAGATCTCACCCATGACGGCGAAAAAATCATGCTTGCCAAGGGCGGCGCGGGCGGGCTGGGCAACCTGCATTTCAAATCCAGCACCAACCGCACGCCGCGCCAATGCACGCCGGGCGAGGAAGGTGAACGCCGCGAATTGCAGTTGGAGTTGAAGGTGCTGGCTGATGTCGGCCTGCTTGGCATGCCCAACGCGGGCAAATCGACCTTTATCCGCGCAGTATCCGCTGCACGTCCCAAAGTGGCCGATTACCCGTTCACAACGCTGCACCCCAATCTGGGCGTGGTGCGCGTTTCGGAGGAAAAGAGCTTCGTCATTGCCGATATCCCCGGACTGATCGAAGGAGCCGCCGAAGGCGCCGGACTGGGACACCAGTTCCTGCGCCATCTGGCACGCACGCGGCTGCTGCTACATCTGGTCGATCTGGCGCCGCTGTATGAAGGCGTCGATCCGGTGCACGAAGCGCATGCCATCCTGAACGAACTGAGGAAATACGACGAAGACTTGTACAACAAGCCGCGCTGGCTGGTACTGAACAAGCTGGATTTGCTGCAGGAAGAAGATCGCGCTGAAAAAGTTGCGGCATTCCTCAAGGCGTTCGGCGACGACACGCGCTACTTTGCCATCTCCGCCATCAACGGCGAAGGCTGCAAGGAACTGACTTACGCTATCATGGAGCACATCAACCAGATAGCCGCGCAAGAGCAGGATGCCATCACTGAAAGTGCGCAAGAAACCGAGATCGATATCCACAACCCGTTAGCATGAAAACCGTACTGGCCCAATCAAAACGCATCGTCGTCAAAGTCGGCAGCAGCCTCGTCACCAATCAGGGCTCCGGCCTGGATATGGATGCTCTTGGCAATTGGGCCAAACAGATCGCCGCCTTGCGCGCGCAGAACTGCGAAGTGGTACTGGTATCTTCCGGCGCGATTGCCGAAGGCATGCAGAGGCTGGGCTGGAAGGAACGTCCCAGCGCTGTGCACGAGTTGCAGGCCGCAGCAGCAGTCGGCCAGATGGGACTGGTACAGGCTTACGAGAGCTGTTTCAGTCAGCATAAGTTGAACGCCGCCCAAGTACTGCTGACCCACGCCGACCTTGCCGACCGCGAACGCTATCTCAATGCGCGCTCTACCCTGCGCACGCTGCTCAAGCTGGGCGTCATCCCCATCATCAACGAGAACGACACCGTAGTCACCGACGAGATCAAGTTCGGGGACAACGACACATTGGGTGCGCTGGTCGCCAACCTGATCGAGGCGGATGCATTCGTCATTCTTACGGACCAGGATGGCCTGTACACCGCCGATCCGCGCAAGGATTCCAGCGCCACGCTCATCAGCGCAGCACTGGCTGGCGATGCCAAACTCGAAGTGATGGCTGGCGGTGCGGGCAGCCACATCGGTCGCGGAGGCATGCTCACCAAAGTCCTGGCTGCAAAACGCGCAGCGCGCAGCGGTGCACACACCGTCATCGCCTCCGGCCATGAACGCGACGTGCTGCCGCGTCTGTTGCAGGGCGAATCCATTGGCACACTACTCACTGCAAGCTCCCTGTCGCTGGACGCGCGCAAACAATGGCTGGCCGACCATCTGCAGGTTAGCGGCAAGGTATCACTTGATGCTGGCGCAGTGCGCGTTCTGCGCAATGAAGGCAAAAGCCTGCTGCCTATTGGCGTGACGCAAGTCAGCGGGGAATTCCAGCGCGGCGCAGTCGTTGCCATACTCGATACCGAAGGCCGCGACATCGCGCGCGGCCTGGTGAACTACAGTGCAGATGAAGCGCGCCGCATCGCAGGCAAGGCCAGTGGTGAGATCGAGAACATTCTTGGTTATGTGGATGAACCGGAGTTAATTCACCGAGACAATCTGGTTTTGCTGTAAAACAGCAAAATCAGATTGCGGCGTAGGCTAACTTGCGTAGCAAGTTAAACCGCGTAGCGGTGGCCGAAGCCACAACTTAGTGTTGCTATAACGCCAGAAACCTGGAAACGGCTTCAGCATCAAACGGCCATCCCAACTCTGCCCCAGTATCCACACGCTTTAATACCGGAATGCGCACGCCGTATTTCTCAAACAATTCGTCGTCTTCTGCAATATCTATGTGAGCCGCTTCAATCCCGATCTTGTGCAGAATGGCATCAGCCTCTTCGCACAGATGACAGAATGTGGTGCCATAAAGCTGGATGTCCATGATTCATTTTATGCCCAGTTGCGCACCAGTGCTGCCAACTTCGCCAAGCCAATATCTGCCAGCTCCTCGCTGGCATGGCTGAAATTGAGTCGCAACTGGCCACAACTCTCCACCATCACCGGCATGAACGGTTCGCCCGGCATGAAGGCAACACCTTCCTCGATTGCCTTGGGCAAGAGCAGGCGTGTATCGAGGTGACGATTGAGCGTAAGCCAGAAGAATAGCCCGCCGGGCGGCATCTGCCAGCTGGCAAGGTCGCCGAAATGGAGCTGCAATGTCCCCTCAAAGGCATCGCGGCGCTGGCGATAGCGTGCGGCCAATTCCACCAGTCTCTGTTCGCGTAATGAGTCATTCAACTGCTGCAATACCAGCCACTGGCTAACACGGTTACTGTGCAAATCGGCGGCCTGTTTCAGCCGCGTGAGAAACGGCAACAGTTCAGGAGAAGCAGCCAGATAGCCGAGGCGCAAGCCCGGTGCCAGACTCTTCGAAAAAGAGCCCTGATAAATCCATGGTGCACGTTCCAGCCGCGCACAAACCGGCGTACGCTCGCACGGGTCGTACACCAAATCACGGTACGGATCGTCTTCGAACAACGGGATGAGTGCCTCATCACAAGCAGCCGCCAGCGCATCGCGCTGATGGACGTCGAGACAACGTCCGCTGGGATTTTGAAAGGTGGGAATGGCATAGGCGAACGCCGGTTTTTCCTGCTGCCAGGTTTCCACATCCAGCGCATCCACATCAAACGCCAAAAAGCGCGCACCGAAAAAACGGAACACCTGTAACGCAGCCAGATAGGTCGGCGACTCAACCGCGATCGGCGTGCCGGGGTCAACAAAGAGTTTGGCCACCAGATCGATACCTTGCTGCGAACCGGACAGGATCAACACCTGTTCGGCACTGCATTTCAAACCGCGCACATTCAAATCATCCGCAACCCGCTGGCGCAACTCCCATTCGCCTTCACTGGGGCCGTACTGAAGCATATGCTGTGGCATCGCATCCAGACCGAATCGCGGAAAACTGTCGACCGCAGGCAACCCACCCGCAAACGAGATCATGCCAGGTCTATTCACAACCGACAGGATTTCGCGGATCGGCGAGGCATGCAGATCCTGCGTGCGATCGGAAAAACGCGTTTCACCTGCCCGGAATGAAGCATTCATAACGACCATCCATAAATGTCAATTAACTTGACCTATAGACAGTTTAACGACCGTTCGCCTATCATGTCAATATGATTGACCAATCACCCAGCACCGACACGATTGCCACCATGCCACGCGAGGAAGCCTTGCGACTGGCGATCGAGCAACTCTATTTCGGCTATCGCGCCTTCACCGACACGCCCGACCACATCCTCGAGCTGCGAGGGTTGGGACGCGTGCATCACCGCATCCTGTATTTCGTCGGACGCAACCCGCAGATTTCGGTAAATGCCCTTCTCTCCTTGCTCAATGTAAGCAAGCAGGCACTCAACGCGCCGTTGCGCCAGCTGATCGAGATGCAGTTGATTGCAATGGACACCGCCGAACACGACCGCCGAGTGCGCCAGCTATCGCTTACGCCCAGCGGCAGCAAACTGGAAGCCCAGCTTACCGGCTCTCAGATGAAACAGTTGCAAGCCGTGTTTGATCGGGTTGGAAGCAAGGCTGAAACTGGATGGCATCAGGTGATGCGCTGCCTGGCTGAACAGCCTTAGCGCTGTACTCCCGCCTGATACCAGCCCGCGCTGCGCTTTACCAGATACACCACACTCAACATCACCGGCACTTCGATCAGCACACCGACAACGGTGGCCAGCGCCGCCCCCGATTCGAAACCAAACAGGCTGATGGCCGCGGCCACAGCCAATTCGAAAAAGTTGGAGGCACCGATCAACGCTGACGGCCCTGCCACGCAATGTTCTTCACCAAAACGGCGGTTGAGCCAATAAGCGAAGCCTGAGGTGAAATACACCTGAATCGTAATTGGTATCGCCAGCATAAGAATGATGAGCGGCTGTTCGACGATGGCCTTGCCCTGGAACGCGAACAGCAGCACCAGCGTCAGCAACAGTGCAGAGATGGAGATTGGGCCGAGTGCAGCCAGAGTGCGTTGCAACGCCTCCTCGCCACGCGCCAGCAACAACCTGCGCCATATCTGCGCCAACAGCACCGGTATCACAATGTAGAGCACCACCGACACCAGCAGCGTATCCCACGGCACCACAATGGCCGACAGGCCGAGCAGCAGCGCCACCAGGGGCGCGAAGGCAAACACCATGATGGTGTCGTTAAGCGCAACCTGGCTCAGGGTGAAAAGCGGCTCGCCGTTCACCAGACGACTCCACACGAACACCATTGCAGTGCAGGGTGCGGCAGCGAGCAGGATGAGTCCTGCAATATAACTGTCGATTTGATCGGCAGGGAGATACGGCGCGAACAGATGCCGGATGAATATCCAGCCCAGCAGTGCCATCGAAAACGGTTTGACCGCCCAGTTGATAAACAGCGTGACACCGATGCCGCGCCAGTGCTTGCCTACTTCGCTCAACGTCCTAAAGTCGATGCGCAACAACATGGGAATGATCATTACCCAGATCAACAGGCCAACCGGCAGGTTGACCTTGGCGATTTCCAGCCCGCCCAGCCAGAGGAACGGGGCGG
Source organism: uncultured Sideroxydans sp. (assembly GCA_964404355.1). Lineage (GTDB taxonomy): Bacteria > Pseudomonadota > Gammaproteobacteria > Burkholderiales > Gallionellaceae > Sideroxyarcus. The sequence continues at coordinate 4,910 of CAYOJU010000054.1, forward strand.
GAATCACTTGTCCAAGCACCACGCCAACGATGATGCACAAGAAAACCCAAAGGGTCAGGTAGCGTTCAAAGACATTCATTTTCAGTTCTCCTGTACTTGCCTTGAGATGTCATGGATTGCTTACGCAACACGAGCCGGCCGCAGCCTTTGTATCCGGCGTTGCCGGGCCAAGATAGCGGTCGGCAAGATTCAGCATGACATGCGCAGGCGTGTCTTTGACCTTCTGTGCCAGATCGGCGGCATAGCGCATATCTAGATCGCTGACGCCAAGTTTTCGCGCCTGATCGTAATGGTATTTGAAGCAAGGTTCGCAATTGGCGGCAATAGCGGCGCCGATGGCAACCAGCTCGGCAACTTGCCCGGTGAAAATTGACTGTGCAGCTGAATCGCCTGTTTGCGGTTTATTCATCGCGTTCTCCTCAGTCTTGAATGCGCCCGATATCAGAGAGTTTTTCTTTCAGTGTGAGCTTATCCAGTTTATCGATAGGCAGACTCATGAACAGCTGGATACGGCGTGCCAATTGTTCCGATGCCCTCTTGAATGCAGCACGCCGTGCTTCCTCGCCCTCTACATGCGCCGGATCAGGAATACCCCAGTGGGCTGTGGCTGGCTTGCCGAGCCAGAGCGGACAGGCTTCTCCCGCTGCGTTGTCACACACAGTGAAAATGAAATCGAATTCCGGCGCACCGGGTTTGGAGAACTCTTCCCAGCTTTTGCTGCGCAAGCCTTCGGTGCTGTAGCCCATTTTTTTCAACAGCTCAAGCGCGCCGGGATTGACGCTCCCGGCTGGATGGCTGCCTGCGCTCCAGGCTTTGAATTTGCCTTTGCCCAATTTGTTGAACAGCACCTCGCCCAGAATACTGCGCGCCGAATTGCCGGTGCATAACACCAGCACGTTGTATTGCTTTTCACTCATTTTGATTTTCCTTTTTGGTTATCAACATTTCCTGATCGGGGCGCACTGCGTCGCATCACCTGCACAACAATGCTCGGTGAGATATGCGATGAGCTTGTCCATCTCGGTGAAGTTGGCGCTATAGATGACAAACCGACCCTCGTTGCGCGACTTGATCAACTTTGCATGTGTCAACGTCTTCAGGTGAAACGACAGCGTGGCTGGCGGAATACCAAGCTTCTCTCCCAATACGCCCGCAGCCACACCCTCTTTACCCGTTTGCACCAGCAAACGGAAAATCGACAAACGCGATTCCTGCGCCAATGCCGCCAGTGCCTCTACCGCCAATCCGATCTTCATCTTCGCCCCCACTATTGATTCTATGTTTCCAATATTATAGAAATGTTAAAACAGATGCAACCTCAGTTGCCAATTAATCCGCGAATGGCATTCGTGTTAGCATGCTGCAGTCTGATTAATCTGACATTTTCGGGTGTTCGCATATTCATGTTCCTGGAATTGATCATTCTTGTTGTGCTGGTCGTGGTCGTGGTTATCGCGATGCACCCGCCGCGCCGCTGAATAGAATTCCTGAAAAGTTGTTGTCATCTCAACAACCGGACGGCGGGTTCATCCGCAAATGCGCTTCCTGCAGACATCGCTGGAAAATTTTATCGGGAGATATCCATGAAAATTACTATTTGCCTGCTGCTGACCATCCTGGCTTTCGGTGAAGCCACAGCAAATGCAAACCCCAGTGCGGACATGGGATCCGTTTCCTGCAAAAAATGGCTGGACAGGCAGAATACACCGATCGACGGAGAGTTCTATGCAGTGTGGCTCAACGGATATCTGTCAGGGGCAAACGCCATGTATGGAGAAGTACTCGACAGGGACTTTATAAAAAACTCGGACCAGATATCCATCGTGGATTGGACTGAAGCGTATTGCCGGAAATTTCCAAACTCGACATTACAAGACAGCGCCAACGCGCTGATAAAACGATTAAAGAGAAACCTTCCGTTTTAGAAAATTGGGGCTTTGCATACAGGCGTCACAATTGCTGTGCGCAATTCAGTTAATAGACGACTATTCTCAATCGCGTTATCCATTCAGAATGAGCGAATAACGCACAAATACAAAAGGGGGCTTGCGCCCCCATTGTGTTGTTCCTTGCTCACCAGCCTGATGAAGTAACTACTCGGCTTATTGGTGATACCTGCGGTGGCTGGCATGCCGTATCGGACTCACATCCTTGTTCTCCAACCAGTTCTTTACGCGGACTGCATCGCCAACACGGGTGCGCTTGCCCCAGGAATCCAGCAGCACGATAACCATCGGACGGTTGGTTATCCGGGCTTGCATCACCAGACACCGTCCGGCTTCGCTGATATAGCCTGTCTTGCTGAGGCCAATCTCCCAACTGGAATTTCTGACCAATGGATTGGTGTTGCTGAAGCGCAACGAACGGCGACCGTCCTCTTGCACAATATGCGAAGTCGACGTCGTGTAGCGTTGAATATCCGGATAACTCTGCGCGGCCATCACCATCTTGACCAAATCCTGCGCGGTAGAGACGTTGTTGCTGTTCAATCCCGTCGGATCAAAGAATTGGGTTGAAGTCATTCCCAACTCGCGCGCCTTGGCATTCATCATGGCCAGCATGACCGGGGTGCCACCGGGATAAGTACGGGCCAATGCTGCGGCGGCACGATTCTCGGAGGCCATCAAAGCCAGCTTGATCAGGTCATCGCGTATCAGGGTCATGCCGTTGCGCATGCGGGAACGCGTTCCTTTCAGATGATCGCGGTCTTCGGCGCTGATACTGATCGGCTCGTCCATCGGCAGCTTGGCATCCAGGACCACCATCGCCGTCATCAGCTTGGTGATGGATGCGATGGGAACGATGTTATCGGCATTCTTGCTGTAAATCGGGCGTTGATCCTGCTCGTCGTAGACCATGGCAATGGCAGACTGCAGCCTTGGAGAAGTCGTCCGATTGTATAAAGGACTGGGCGCCGATTGGTCGTCGCGCACTACCGGGGGAACACCTTCAACTACCGAGGACACACCTTCATTGTCTGCCGCATGCGCCAGCAGCACATGAGCAAACAAAGCCAGCGTGATGATTTTCTTAAACATGTTTCCCCTCTGGTTCTCCTATACGGCACGCAGGATACCCTAAAAAATCAATAAAATTCAATGTCTGTCACAAAATAGTCAATGCTCTTCCTGTTGCTGCAATGCCCACATCTGCGCATAAATCCCCTTTTTTTCCAGCAAGTTACGATGCGTCCCGCGCTCTAAAATCAGTCCTTTATCCATCACCAGAATCTGATGAGCGTCTACAATAGTAGACAGACGGTGCGCGATAACCAGCGTGGTACGATTCTGCGCGATGCTGTGCAGCTCGTCCTGTATGGCTTTCTCCGACTTGGAATCCAGCGCAGAAGTCGCTTCGTCAAAGATCAAAATCGCCGGATTTTTCAGAATTGCGCGGGCAATGGCGACGCGTTGCTTCTCGCCCCCGGAAAGTTTCAAACCGCGTTCGCCCACCATGGACTCGTAACCTTGCGGCAAAGACTCGATGAAAGTATGGATATGCGCGGACTGCGCCGCCGCAATGACCTCTTCGCGCGTCGCATCGGGACGGCCATAAGCGATGTTGTAATAAATGGTGTCGTTGAACAGCACCGTATCTTGCGGCACGATGCCGATGGCCGCGCGCAGGCTGGTTTGCGTGACCGAACGGATATCCTGCCCGTCGATGGAGATGCAGCCTGCATTCACATCGTAGAAGCGGAACAGCAGCCGCGACAAGGTGGATTTCCCCGCCCCGCTCGCCCCTACCACCGCCACGGTGTGGCCGGACGGTATATCGAAGCTCACCTCGGGCAAAATCTCGCGCGCAGGATCATAGGAAAAATGCACTTTATCGAAGCGTACTGCGGCGCCATTCAGCACGAGCGGAAGCGCACCCGGCGCATCCTGTACTTCGCGGTTTTCGTCCAGCAGGCGGAACATTCTTTCCATGTCGGCCAACGCGTTCTTGATCTCGCGGTAAACGAAGCCGAGGAAATGCAGCGGCATGTATAGCTGCAACATGTACACGTTGACCAGCACCAGATCGCCGATGGTCATCGAGCCCTTCACTACCCCGTCTGCCGCCAGCAGCATGAGCAAGGTCACGCCGATGGCAATAATGATGCTCTGCCCGGCATTAAGCGTTGCCAGCGAGGTCTGGTTGCGCACGGCCGAAACTTCCCAGCGCTGCATCTGGTCGTCGTAACGATTCACTTCGTATTTCTCGTTGCCGAAATATTTCACCGTTTCATAATTGATCAGGCTGTCGATGGCACGCGTGTTGGCCTTGGAGTCCATTTCGTTCATGGTGCGACGAAACACCATGCGCCATTCGGTGATAACCAGCGTGAAGGCAATATAAATCACCAATGTGGAGAAGGTGATGATGGCGAACCACGGGTTGTACTTTACAAACAGGATTGCCGCCACCAGACCGATTTCCAGCAGCGTAGGCAAAATATTGAACAACAGAAAAGTAAGCAGAAAGCTGATGCCGCGCGTACCACGTTCGATGTCGCGCGATACGCCGCCGGTCTGCCGCTCCAGGTGAAAACGCAAACTCAGATTGTGCAGATGTTCGAACACCTGCAAAGCCACGCGACGGATTGCGCGCTGTGTAACTTTGGCGAATAGCGCATCGCGAATTTCGCCGAACAGCGTGCTAAACAAACGCAGCAGACCGTAGCCGACCACCAGAAACACGGGAATGACGAGCATCGCCTTGGGCTTGCCCATCGCATCCACGATTTCCTTGAGCACAAGCGGCACGGCCACATTGGTAAGTTTCGCCAGAACCAACAGCACGATCACCGCAACCACGCGGACTTTGAACTCCAGCAAATAGGGCATCAAACTGCGGATGACACGCCAATCGGTTCTGGTTTGAGCGGCGGGATTGGGCGAATAGGGATTCATCTGGACTTCGAAATTTTTGACGACTCACATTATAGCCGCAGGCTATCGATCCTTTACCTTCTAAAAAAACGGGCATCCGCGAGGATGCCCGAAGCTGGAGGAGAAACAGGAAAGCGGAGGAGGGGAAGCCTTTGCCGCTCTCACCTGCATATCAGCAAGCAGCATGCCAATCGCAAATGTCATTGATTTAGAACGGGTTGCATTTTTCCCTGTCGTGGCAAATATTCAAATAGCGCCCTCCTATGCTGCGAGTGCACCATTACTGCGCATCATTCCTGGCTGGCAACATGCAGAGCCGGGCCATACAACGCAACCCGGTCATTCAGAATCACCCGCACCGGCATTGCCTCCAGCAAAGGACGCATGCGGCCCTTGTTCAGGAAAGCCTGCATGAAAATCCCTTGCTGTAGTAACGGCAAAATTTTCGGTGCGATGCCGCCGCCTATATACAACCCGCCCCGGCTCATGGTCTTCAAGGCCAGATTGCCCGCTTCGGCACCGTACAGTTGCGTGAAAACATCCATCGTCTCAACACAGATGTCGTCGCTGCCGCTGAATGCTGCGCGCGAAATGACTGCCGCCGCATCGCTCTCTCTCATCTCATCCGCTTGCCACTGCGGCAGCGCAACTTTGCGATAGTCACGCAAAAAATCATGCAAATCGATCAGCCCCATGCCGGAAACCACGCGTTCCCAACTCACATGCGTATAGCGTGACTGCAGGTAACACAACAAAGCAAACTCCAGTTCCGTCTGCGGACTGAAGCTGGCATGCCCGCCTTCAGTGGCGTAGGGATGATATCGATCTCCATCCCAATACATTCCCGCTTCACCCAACCCGGTACCGGCAGCAATGATGGCAGCATTACCATTTGCATCCGGCGCTCCAGGCTGCAAAGATAGTAGATCATCAGTAGCCAAAGCAGGAAGCCCGCGGGCAGTCGCCTCCAGATCGTTGAGCAAAGTACAAGCCTCGAAGCCGAAGCGCCGTCGCAAACTATCGGCTTCGATGTACCAGGGTAGATTGGTAGTGCGCACCGCATTGTCCAGAACCGGCCCGGCAACACCGAATGCCGCAAGGGCGGGCCCCTGAATGTCCTTCAAGAATCCCGCCAGCAGGGTTTCAAAAGATGCAAAGTCGCGACTTGGATAGTTCCTTTCGTGCTCGATGCGCACTTGCGAGCCAACAACCTCGACCAGTGCCAATCGCGTCTTGGTTCCTCCAATATCGCCTGCGACAACTTTGCTCATGAGCCAGTGGTTTTTTCCCGCGTATCAATCGGCGCCACATGCCAGATACGTTCGGCATATTCGCGGATGGTGCGGTCGCTGGAAAACTTGCCCATCCCGGCAACGTTGAGGATGGCGCGCTTGGTCCATTCCGTGGAGTCGAGATACAACTCACCCACCTTATCCTGGGCTTCCACATAAGAAGCGTAGTCCGCCAGCAACAGGAAATGGTCGCCATGCTTGAGCAGCGCATCGACGATCTCCTGGTAGCGCGCCGAATCATCCGGGCAGAAAAATCCGGATGAAATCATATCCAGTGCCTGCTTCAATTCTGCATTGGCATAGTAATAACTCCCCGTATCGTAACCCTGGCGACGCACCGCTTCGACTTGCTCCGTAGTCAGGCCGAACAGGAAGAAGTTTTCGGCGCCCACCTCTTCACGTATCTCGATATTCGCGCCATCCAGCGTGCCAATGGTGAGCGCGCCGTTCAATGCCAACTTCATGTTGCCTGTACCCGAGGCCTCCGTTCCGGCAGTGGATATCTGTTCGGACAGATCGGCTGCCGGCACAATGCGTTCGGCACTGGAAACATCGTAATTGGGCATGAATACCAGCTTCAGTTTTCCCCCGATTTGCTGGTCATTATTGACGATATCCGCAATATCATTGATGAGACGTATGATCAGTTTGGCCATGGAATATCCGGGTGCCGCTTTTCCCGCAATGATGACAGTGCGCGGCACAATATCCGGGTACGCGCCAGAGCGGATGCGGTTGTAAAGCGTCACGACATGCAGCACATTAAGCAACTGCCGCTTGTATTCGTGGATGCGCTTTATCTGGATATCGAATAACGAAGTCGGGTCTACCTGAATGCCGAGCTGCTTGTGTATCAAACCGGCGAGGCGCTCCTTGTTAGCCTGCTTGACGGCACGAAACTGCTGCTGGAACCCGGCTTCACCGGCAAACGCGCGCAGCTTCTTCAATTGATCGAGATCAGTCAGCCATCCCTTGCCGATACGTTCGTTGATCAGTTTGGCCAAGCCGGGATTGGCCTGATTGAGCCAGCGACGCGGAGTGACTCCGTTGGTCATGTTGATGATCTTGCCCGGCGATACCCGCTCAAAATCGGCAAAGATGGTGCGCTTCATCAGTTCTGTGTGCAGGGCGGCAACCCCATTTACCGTATGACTGCCCACAATGGCCAGATGCGACATGCGCAAACGACGACTCCCGCTTTCGTCGATGATGGACAAGCGTTGCAACATCTCTCCGTCACCGGGAAACTGGTGCATGACTTGTTGCAGGAAACGATGGTTGATCTCGTAAATGATCTGCAAATGACGCGGCAGCATGGCCTCGAACATCGGCACCGGCCAGGTCTCCAGCGCTTCCGGCATCAACGTATGGTTGGTATAGGAGAAAATACGGGTCGTCATCCCCCACGCATCATCCCAAGTCAGTTTATGCACATCCACCAGTAAGCGCATCATCTCGGCGATGGCAATAGAAGGATGCGTATCGTTCAGTTGCACGGCAAGCTTGTCCGGCAATTGCACCCAGGAGGCGTGTTTCTTCTTGTAGCGGAACAGCATGTCCTGAAGCGAGGCACTGACGAAGAAATATTGCTGTTTCAGACGCAGCTCGCGCCCCATCTCGGTGGTGTCGTTCGGATACAGCACCTTGGACAGGTTTTCAGACTCGTTCTTGTCCGCAACGGCCTGGATGTAGTTGCCCTGATTGAAATAGCGCAGTTCGAAATCGCGCGAAGATTTCGCCGCCCACAGCCGCATGTTGTTGACCGTCTTGCCGCCATAACCGGGAATCGGCGTGTCATACGCCATCGCCATTACATCGTCGGTTTCCACCCAGTGATGACGCAGCAGGCCGTCTTCATGCTTGTACTCCACCACACGGCCGTGAAATTTTACCGGATACAACAATTCCGGGCGCGGGAACTCCCACGGATTACCGTAACGCAACCAGTTGTCCGGGTGCTCCATCTGTATGCCGTTCTCGATACTCTGACGGAACATGCCGTATTCGTAGCGAATACCGTAGCCGTAGCACGGCAGATCAAGCGTCGCCATGGAATCGAGGAAGCAAGCCGCAAGCCGCCCGAGACCGCCATTACCCAGCCCGGCATCCGCCTCGATAGAGGCAACCTCCTCATACTCCTGTCCCATCTCGTAAAGCGCCGCCTTGCAGGGCTCGTCGATTTCCAGATTGAGCATGGCATTGCTCAAGGTGCGTCCCATCAGGAATTCCAGCGACAGGTAATAGGTGCGCCTGGGGTCATTCTCGTAATAGCGCTGCATGGTTTCCATCCAGCGTTCGACCAGACGGTCGCGCACGGCCAGTGCCGTTACCTGAAACCAGTCGTGCGTGGTCGCCTCGGTGTGATACTTGCTGTTGGAATAGATCAGGTGATCGCCAAGCGAGACTCCAATTGCTTCCTTGGTCATGCCGGCATTTCGATGCTGCGGTGTTGTCTTGCTATTCATCGCTTCCCCCGTTTGGTATGTAAGCATGCGAGACCTGCAACAATCCTCCATCGGATTCTCACCGCAGCTTCAGACGCTGTCAATTCTAGGTTTTAATGCCGCTTGGCAATTCCCAGAATACCGATGATAAAACGTATCAATCCGTAACTCATGCGAGCAAAAAAACGCGTAATCAGATTGGCGCGGGCAAGCTCCACGCGCCGCCCATCGCACTGCACGGAAGCCAACAGACTCGAGCGCAAATCTCCGGCAAAATCCTTGTCGCGCACAACCAGATTAGCCTCGCGCGCCAGTAGCAGGCTGAACGGATCAATATTGAACGACCCCACTGTCGCCCACTCGCCATCGACCACTGCAACCTTGGCATGCAGATAACTGGCATGGTATTCGTAGATTTCCACACCCGCCGCAAGCAAGCGCCCATACAGCGCGAGCGTGGCGTAATGTTGCAAGCGGTATTCCACCTTGCCCTGCAACACCACCACCACGCGCACCCCGCGCCGCGCCGCATGCACCAAGGCACGAATAAACAGGTGCCCCGGCAGAAAGTAGGCGTTAGCGATGATGACCTCGTGTTTTGCCCCGACAATACCTTTGAGATAGGCTCGCTCGATATCGCGCCGATGGCGAATATTGTCGCGCAGCAGCAGTTGCACATTGGAATCAGGATGCGGCTTTTGTCGATACAAGCGCCAACCCTTCTCCTTGACGCGCTTGCGGAACGCCGCCCAGGACACCATTTCCCACAGGTGCTGCACCGCCGCTTCCACTTCACCGACCAGTTCGCCCTGTATCCGCACCGCGTAATCCAGTCGCGGGGCGTTGAAATTCAAATCGGCCGGAATGTCGTGGATGACATTGATACCGCCGATGAAGGCCACTTTTCCGTCGATCACCGCCAGCTTGCGATGCATGCGACGCAGGCGCCGCATCCTGCTGCGACTCAGCGTAAAGGGAGAAATCTCTCGTCTGAACCATTGCACCTCCACCCCGAACTTGCGCAAGTTGTCCACAAACGCTCCCGACAGTTCGGCCGAACCGAAACCATCCAGCAACAGCCTCGCTGTTACACCGCGCTCAGCCGCGCGCTGCAACGCCTCGGCGACCATACGCCCGGTTTCATCGGCGGCAAGAATGTACGTCTCCAGGTAAACAGAATGCCGGGCGGCATCAATATCCGCGCACAACTGCGGAAAAAACGCCGCGCCGTTTTGCAACAGCGTCAGCTCGTTGCCGGAGACGCGATGGGGTCGATTCATGTTTTCATCAGCTGCACGGAAAGCGCAGCATGGTCGGAAAGGCGTTGCCATTTTCCGCCCACATGCACATCGCATTGCTGCACGCTGAAACCGCGCACATAGATACGATCCAGCCTGAACAGGGGGATTCTGGAGGGATAGCTGCGCGCTGGCTTGCCTTGATGCAGATGAAACACGTCCTGTACGCCCAGTTCCTTTTCGAGCGCTTGGCTCAGTTTATTACGCCAATCATTGAAATCACCCGCGATGATCAGTGGCGCATCCGGCGGAATCTCGCCCGACACATACTCGATCAATGCTTTTGTCTGATCGCGTCGCCCTTTGGCGAACAAGCCGAAGTGTGCACACAGACAGTGCACATGAGTCCCGCCAATATCGACCTCGCTGTGCAACAGACCCCGGCTCTCGTAACGGTGCGCGGAAACATCCGTGTTCGTACTCTGCACGATGGGAAAACAACTAAGGATCGCATTGCCGTGGTGCCCGTTCTCGTACACCGCGTTCATGCCGTAGGCATGGTGCGCCCAGAACTCGTCGGCCAGGAACTCGTGCTGCGGCACGGAAGGGTAATCGGTATGGCGCTGAGGATGCTGCAAGTGCTCGCCCTGCACCTCCTGCAGGAACACGATATCGGCATCCAGCTCGCGCAAACGCTCGCGCAACTCATGGATCACCAGGCGCTGGTTGAATTGCGAGAACCCTTTGTGGATGTTGTAGGTGGCGATCTTGAGGGAGGTCATGGGGGATATTCTAACCATAATCCCAATTTTGACGGAGGTTGTCTGGTAGATGAAGCCGTTCGTGTTGAGTGTCTCTCATCCCCTCTCCCCCTGGGAGAGGGCTAGGGTGAGGGAAGGCTCGTTGTGTTTGCAGATATTTTAAAACCAAAACCGTCGGGGGTAGCCCGACAGCTAGTCACTTTCTTTTGCTTCGCCAAAAAGAAAGTAACCAAAGAAAAGGCGACCCCAGCGCGCCGCCCCTTCGGGGTCCCCTGCGTTGCTCGACTGGTCAGGCTTCCTCATAAACTCGCACGATCCGCTGCGCGGCCACGTGCTCAAACATATTCGTCAGAATTCCCTGACCAGCCTGCGCTACTCGGCGGCGCACAGGGGAAGGAAATGCGAAACCCAAAACCACAGCGTGGGCACTTCGTGCCCACCCTACTTGGCTAATCTGCGCTGCCCACCAACCATTGCCCTTTGTGACAGTAGAAGACGTCAGTTAATCCGTCGTAATAACTCACGATCACCTTAGCTTTTGGAATTACAGTCACAGGTCCATTTTGCTTTGGAGCGGCCACATAACGAAAACTTCCGAGTGCGAGGTTGGATCGTGTTTCAATTGACAGTCCACCTGGTGGATTCCACCATTCAATTATGGCTGAACATCCTGCCAATGCTTTTGAGTCACGAGCTTTAATCATCAAGTTGTACGGCTTCTCACTCTCCACCGTTTTTTTACACCAAAAGGCTACGCTATCTTCTTGTTCTCCTGGAAGCCAGCCGTACACATAAGGAGGATTAACCATTCCTGGTCGCTCATAGAAATTGTTGATTTGTTCACAACCTTTTGCATGCGCAAAATCAACGAGATCTTGTGGCATAACCAGTGTGTCCGCATAGGACACGCGTGCAAATGCAGCCAATAGGGAAATGCATGCAATGAATGCGAACGAATTATGTTTTCTGCGAATGAACATATCAGTATCCCGTATTAAATTTTGATATTCAAAATACCCCTTGTTGGCAGCTGCAAGCAGAAGTATTACGCATTCCCAATCCCCCGCGTCGGCAAATTGATCTGCTTCGCAAAATCCAGCATACGCTGTATCGGCAGTACGGCGCGCGGAATGATGGCCGGATCGACGTGGATCTCGTTGTTACCCTTCTCCAGCACCTCCGCCAGGTTGACCAGTCCATTCATCGCCATCCACGGGCAATGGCTGCAACTGGTGCAGTTGGCACCTTTTCCTGCGGTGGGTGCTTCGAGGAATACTTTGTCCGGGCACAGCGTGCGCATCTTGTGCAGGATGCCGTTGTCGGTGGCGACGATAAATTCCTTGGCGGTTGAATTCTGCGCGGCCTTGATGAGTTGCGTGGTGGAACCGACTGCATCGGCGAGTTGAATGACGGCGCGGGGCGATTCCGGATGCACCAGCACGAGGGCGCCGGGATGCTGCGCCTTCATTTCCTGCAACTCTTTGGCTTTGTATTCGTCGTGCACGATGCACGAGCCTTGCCACAGCAGCATGTCGGCGCCGGTCTGTTGCTGCACGTAGTCGCCCAGATGGCGGTCCGGCGCCCACAGTATCTTCTTGCCCTGCGCCATGAGGTGTTTGACCACCGGCAAGGCAATAGAACTGGTCACCATCCAGTCGGCGCGCGCTTTGACCGCTGCACTGGTGTTGGCATACACCACAACGGTACGGTCCGGATGCGCATCGCAGAATGCGGTGAACTCGTCCACCGGGCAACCGAGGTCGAGCGAGCATTCCGCTTCGAGGTCGGGCATCAGCACGCGTTTTTCCGGATTCAGGATCTTCGCCGTCTCGCCCATGAAGCGCACGCCCGCCACCACGATGGTCTTGGCCGGATGCTGGTGGCCGAAGTTGGCCATATCCAGCGAATCGGAAACAATGCCACCAGTGGCTTCCGCCAGATCTTGCAGGTCGGCATTCACGTAGTAATGCGATACCAGCACGGCATCCTGTTCCTTGAGCATGCGTTTGATGCGCGCGATCAGCTCGGCCTTCTCGCTCGCTTCCGGCTCACGCGGTTTCTTTGCCCAGGCGTGGGCGGTACTGCAAGTGGTTTGTGCCTTGTCGGGATGGTCGTAGGCGATATCGATTTTGTTTTCTTGCATTGAAGTTCCTTGTTGTATCCTGGAGGTTCAAATCCCCCGCTCACTTTGTTCGCCGCCCCCTTTTAGTAAAGGGGGCTCACTGCTCGCTCTGCCTTTTATAGACTGTTTAACTATACAGTTCCGTTTTCAGGCCCCCCGCGAGAGTTCCCCTCTTTGGCCAAAGAGGGGTTAGGGGAGATTCGGGCTTTTCAGTCTGGCAACCACCTCACTATAAATCGCCTCCACGACCGCCTCTGTCTCGCGCAGCACTTGTCCGTCGTCAAACCGCAGCACGTTGATCCCGAGTTTATCCAACTCTTCATCGCGTGCAGCATCCTTGATCTGATGCTCCGCTTCAAGATGCTGCGCACCATCCAGTTCAACCACCAGCTTCGCTCTCGGACAATAGAAATCAACGATGAACGACAGCAACGGTTTCTGCCGATAAAAGTGTACGCCACCCAGTTGCTTATTGCGTAACCGGAACCACAATTTTTGTTCCGCGTCTGTCATGTTCGAGCGCAGAGTTCTTGAAAACTGTTTCAGCGTTTTGTTGTAGGGCCGCACAAATCCCCCGCTCACTCCGTTCGCCGCCCCCTTTGGCTAAAGGGGGCTCATTGCTCGTTCTACAAATTGGCAGTTATTCATCAATACTGCCCCCGTCCTTCAATTCCTCGCTACAGTTCCCCTCTTTAGAAAAGAGGGGCTAGGGGAGATTTGAGACTCTTCGTTTCGGCAACTCCAATATCGCCGTACGATTGCTCGGCGAGAAAACTTTGTCTGCCGCCTCTTTCCAGGGCAGCCACTGATAGCGCAGGTGCTCGCGCGGTGAGAGTTGGACTTCGACTTGCTGCGGGAGTTGCAGACCGAACACATGCTCGGTGTTCTGCGTGGTGCCGGGCGGATAGCGATGCAGCCACTGCTGATAGATGTCGTACACGTTCTGCTGCTGCCAATCGGTCAACGCATAGCGCGTTGCATCCAGGCCGGTCTCTTCGCCCACTTCGCGTATCGCGGTCTCGCGCAGTGTCTCCTCGCCATTCCGGCTGCCCGTCACCGATTGCCAGTAACCGGGAAAGTCCGCGCGCTCCAGCAGCAGAACTTCAAGCGCCGGGGTGTAGATGACGATGAGCGCGGAGATCGGTTGCTTACAAGTTGGCATCGGCAAAGAATACCCAGAACGGTTTGCGCTGTGATTTCCAGAACATCACGGTCGCCTTGAGTATGCTGTTCAGCGTTTCATAATCATCGGGGCCGAACGTCGCACCTCTCAGCAGCAACACGTAACCCGGCGCTTCTCTCCAGGAAAGATCGCCCAGTGCGTCAGCCAGCGCATCCCAGTTATGTCCGAACCATTCTGGCGCCTTGATCGTCCGCGCCAGTTCAGCCAACACCTCGCCTTTGCCTTGCGCCTCCGTAATGTCCGCGTCGAACAAAACGAAACCGCTGCTCTGCACGAATTCGTACAAGTCCTGCACCGGACAATTGAGGCGATACACCCCGCACTCGTTTACGTTCAGCAAGAGATGGCGGTAATCTTTCATCAGTATCCTTCCCTGATGCGCCTGAAAGTTCGATAGTGATCATCGCTGTAGTAACACTCAGGCAGTGCGCCACAGACAATGCGCCGCGCGCCGCGATTGTGCGAGCCCGGCGTTTTCACTGTG
>CAYOJU010000055.1:0-18746 GCA_964404355.1 uncultured Sideroxydans sp.
GCGATATCGTCACCAAGCTGTTCGACGAACTCGGCCCGCGTTATGCAGCCCGCAACGGCGGCTACTCGCGCATCCTGAAGTTCGGCTTCCGCAAGGGCGACAATGCTCCGATGGCATTGGTTGAACTGCTGGACCGTCCGGCCGATGCACAACCGGTAGACGCAGGCGAATAAGCTTCAAACGCTGCAAGCAGGAATAAATAAGGCCGGATTAATCCGGCCTTGTTGTTTTTGCGATTTGAAATCAATAAGGCTTTTTGCCGACCCAGTTGCCCGGTGGCTGGTACTGGCAGACCCAGACCTGTTCGCGTGAGTCCTCGCAGACCGCGATGGCGCAGCCCACCGTGGAGGTGGTGTTCCAGACGACCTGCGTGTAATGCCCGCACATCTTGCCTTTGGCGCAGCTGTTATTATTGTAGTCGTAGTCGGCGCGCTCGTTGCTCCAGTCGTCCACTACCTTATTCGGGTTGACTGTTTGCAGCTCGCGCCTGCCATCCGACCATTCAATCGCGCTCGCCCAGTAAAGATTTTCTCCATATTGCCCGTCTGGCTTGCTGTGCTGCATGCGGCAGTGATTGTCATGTTTCAGGTGGTTCGCCCATTCCTGCGCTGAAGCGGCAAGCTCGGGAGAATAAGTGAGCGGTGGCGCACCAACTGTCTTGCGCCAGCGATTGTGCGCAGCAACGATCCCGTCTGCATCCACTTCGAGCGCCTGCGCCGACAGGGCAGGAGCAAGACAGCAGACGAGCAGGAATCGCTTCATCATTTCATTAACACCTGCTTCAGATACGGCCCAGTTACGCTGTCAGGATTTGCGGCGATCTCCTTGGGCGACCCCTGTGCCACGATGCGGCCGCCGCCGTCGCCCCCCTCGGGTCCCAGGTCGATGACCCAGTCGGCGGTCTTGATCACATCCAGATTGTGTTCAATGACCACCACCGTGTTGCCTTGGTCGCGCAGCTTGTGGATCACCTTGAGCAGCAGATCGATGTCGTGGAAGTGCAGGCCGGTAGTTGGCTCATCCAGAATGTACAGTGTGCGTCCGGTATCGCGTTTGGAAAGCTCGAGCGACAACTTCACGCGCTGTGCTTCGCCGCCGGACAGCGTGGTGGCACTCTGCCCCAGCGTGATGTAACCCAAGCCGACATCGAGCAGCGTTTGCAGCTTGCGTGCGAGGATAGGCACGGCGGAGAAGAAAGCGTGTGCCTGTTCCACCGTCATGTCCAGCACCTTGTGGATATTTGCTCCCTTGTATTGCACCTCCAGCGTCTCACGATTGTAGCGCTGGCCATGACATACGTCGCATGGCACATACACGTCTGGCAGGAAGTGCATCTCCACCTTGATCACGCCATCGCCCTGGCAGGACTCGCAGCGCCCACCCTTCACGTTGAACGAGAAACGTCCCGGGCCGTAGCCGCGTTCACGCGACATGGGCACGCCCGAAAACAGGTCGCGGATCGGCGTAAACAAACCGGTGTAGGTCGCGGGATTGGAGCGCGGAGTGCGCCCGATGGGCGATTGATCGACATTGATGACCTTGTCGAAGAACTCCAGTCCTTCGATCGCGGCGTAAGGCGCAGGCTCGGCATTGCTGCCATACAAATGCTTGGCGACGGCGTTATACAGCGTGTCGTTGATCAACGTGGACTTGCCGGAACCAGACACGCCCGTGATGCTGGTGAGCAGGCCGACCGGCAGATCGAGCGTGACGTCCTTCAAGTTGTTGCCGCAGGCGCCGATGATCTTCAGCTTGCGTTCGGGATCGGGTTTGAGATATTTCTTGGGTGCTGCAATGCTGCGTCGTCCGGTCAGATAATCGCCGGTGAGTGATTGCACGTTGGCGCACACTTCGTCCGGCGTGCCTTGCGCTACCACCATGCCGCCGTGTTCGCCCGCGCCCGGGCCCATGTCGACCACATAGTCGGCGGTGCGGATGGCGTCCTCGTCATGCTCCACCACGATCACGCTGTTGCCCATGTCGCGCAGGCGCTTCAGCGTATCCAGCAAACGGTCATTGTCGCGCTGGTGCAAGCCGATTGAGGGTTCATCCAGCACATACATCACACCGGTGAGTCCGGATCCGATCTGCGAAGCCAGGCGGATGCGCTGCGATTCTCCACCCGAGAGTGTTTCGGCAGAGCGATCCAGTGACAGGTAATCCAGTCCCACGTTGTTGAGGAACGTGAGGCGGCTGGCAATCTCCTGCACGATCTTCTCGGCAATTGCCTGCTTGTTGCCGGGCAGGGAAACGCCCTGAAAGAACGTCTGCGCCTGCTTCAGCGGCAAGGCGCTGAGCTGGTAAATGGTACGGTCTGCCACTCGAACATGGCGCGCTTCTTCGCGCAGACGTGTACCCTTGCAGTCCGGGCAAGTACAGCCGTTGAGGTATTTCGCTAATTCTTCGCGCACCGTGGGCGAATCGGTCTCGTTGTAGCGGCGCTCCAGATTGTTGACGATGCCCTCGAAGGCATGCTCGCGCAGGATCTTCTTGCCCCGCTCGTTCAGGTACTGGAAAGAAATCTCTTCGCGCCCGCTGCCGTAAAGCACCACCTTCTGGATCTTTTCCGGCAAGCTTTCAAACGGACGCTCCAGATCGAAGTCGTAATGTTTTGCCAAGCTGTCCAGCATTTGGTAATAAAACTGGTTGCGCCTGTCCCAACCTTTGATTGCACCGCCGCTCAGGGAAAGTTTCGGAAACGCCACGATGCGCTGCGGGTCAAAGAAAGTGATTACCCCAAGGCCGTCGCACTTCGGGCACGCGCCCATCGGGCTGTTGAACGAAAACAGGCGAGGCTCCAGCTCCTGCAATGAATAATTACAGACAGGGCAGGCAAACTTGGCCGAGAACAAATGCTCTTTGCCCGTATCCATCTCCACCGCCAATGCGCGTCCATCAGCATGACGCAATGCCGTTTCGAACGATTCCGCCAGACGCTGCTTGACGTCGGCAGCTACCTTTAGCCGATCCACCACGATCTCGATGGTGTGCTTCTTGTTCTTGTCCAGCTTCGGCAGATTGTCCATCTCGCACACCTTGCCGTTGATGCGTAGTCGCACGAAACCCTGTGAACGCAACTCGTCGATCAAATCTGCCTGCTCACCCTTGCGCTCCACCACCAGCGGCGACAGGATCATCACTTTGGTGCCTTCCGTCAGCGCCAGCACGGCATCCACCATCTGTCCTACCGACTGTGCCTGCAACACGATGTCATGCTGTGGACAATACGGATCGCCTGCGCGTGCAAACAGCAGGCGCAAGTAATCGTGAATCTCGGTAACCGTACCCACGGTTGAGCGAGGGTTATGTGAGGTAGCTTTCTGCTCGATGGCGATAGCGGGGGAAAGCCCTTCGATCAGATCGACATCTGGCTTCTCCATCAATTGCAGGAACTGCCGTGCGTAGGCGGAAAGCGACTCTACATAACGCCGTTGCCCCTCGGCATACAAGGTATCGAAAGCGAGTGAGGACTTGCCTGAGCCGGACAAGCCGGTGATCACCACCAGCTGATTGCGCGGCAGATCGAGACTGATGTTCTTCAGGTTGTGGGTGCGGGCACCGCGTATTTTGATGTATTCCATGTGGGGCAGCGACTCTGAAAACCGACCTGACAATATACGCGAAATTTGGAGCTTTCCCAACTCACAGAAACAGGCCAAAAAGTTGGGAGAAACCATGTATGTGTACTGGTATCGCCCGGCTACCGAGCAGACAGTCAGACCTGTTAAGATACACGCTTTAATATTTCCACTTACCGCATTAATGTCAGCTTCAGATTCTGCAATGACCCCGCTCGAACGCCGCGCCAGTATTGGCTTGGCGGGCATTTATGGCCTGCGCATGCTGGGCCTGTTCATCATCCTTCCCATCTTTGCGCTGTATGCTGAGAAATTGCCGGGCGGGGAAAGCCAAATAATGATCGGAATAGCTCTCGGTGCGTATGGCTTGACGCAGTTCATCTTGCAAATTCCGGCGGGGTGGTTATCCGACCGTTATGGGCGCAAGCTAGTGATCGTGATCGGGTTGTTGTTGTTTGCAGCAGGTAGTTTTATCGCGGCCTCGGCGGACAATATTTACTGGATCATCGCCGGTCGGGTAATTCAGGGGGCAGGTGCAATCAATGCGGCAGTGATGGCATTGACCGCTGATCTCACGCGTGAGGAACATCGCACCAAGGCGATGGCGATGATAGGCATCACTATAGGGATAACTTTTTCCATTTCCATGGTGCTGTCGCCACTGCTGTACAAGTACATCGGCATGTCCGGCATATTCAAGCTGATTGGCATACTGGCCTTTGTGTGCATCGGGGTGGTACTGTGGTTTATTCCGGATCCTTCAATCACGCGTTTCCATTCCGACACCGAGGCTAATACCAGCAAGCTGGCCGAGGTGTTGCGCAACAAGGATTTGCTGCGCATGGATTTTGGTGTGTTCACGCTGCATGCGATTTTGATGTCGGTGTTCATGCAGGTGCCGTTCATTCTGCGCGCCGACGGGCTGGATGCACAGCACCAGTGGCAGGTGTATCTGCCGGTGATGCTGATCGCTTTCGCACTCATGGTGCCGCCTATCATCATTGCCGAGAAGAAGGCCAAGATGAAGCAAGTGTTCATGTTGGCGATTGTGCTGGCCGCTTTTGCGCAATTGGGAATATTGTTTCTGCACAGCAGTATATGGGGCGTGGCATTTTCGCTGCTGATGTTTTTCAGCGCCTTCAACGTGCTGGAAGCAACGCAGCCTTCCATCGTCAGCAAGATCGCGCCGCTGGCGTCCAAGGGCACAGCGATGGGCGTGTTCAGCAGCGTGCAGTTTCTGGGTGCCTTTTTCGGCTCTGCGATGGGCGGGACATTGATGCAGTTTTATGGGGGCAATGCGGTGTTGATCTTTGCGCTGGGCATGCTTTTGCTGTGGCTTGTGGTGGCTTCCAGCATGCGGGCGCCTCAAGCACTGATGACCAAAATGTACCACCTGCCAGAGCTGGATGCCGATGCGGCATGCGCATTGCAGTCGAGTCTGGCACAATTACGGGGTGTGACCGAGGCGCTGGTCGTGGGGAACGAACAGATTGCCTGTCTCAAGGTGGAAATAGGCGGGTTCGACGAGGACGCGGTTGAATATTTAGTGAAAGGGGCATGAGATGTCAGTGAACAAAGTGATCTTGGTGGGACGTCTGGGCAAAGATCCGGAAACCCGTTACATGACCAACGGCGAGGCCGTGACCAATGTGTCTCTGGCCACGTCAGAGAATTACAAGGATAAGAGCGGCGAGAAGCAGGAGCGCACCGAATGGCATAACCTGGTGTTCTATCGCCGCCTTGCCGAGATTGCGGGCGAATACCTGAAGAAGGGCGCGCAGATCTATGTCGAAGGCCGCATCCAGACACGCAAGTGGCAGGACAAGGAAGGCAAGGATCGTTATACCACCGAGATCATCGTCAACGAGATGAAGATGCTGGGCAGCAAGACCGGCAGCGGCAGTTTCGAAGTGGTGGAGAACCAGTCATCCGCCCCGGCTCGTAGCGCTCCGGCAGCGAAGCCGGCTGCAGCAGCGCCGGCAGGCAAGGGTAACTTCGATAATTTTGATGACGATATTCCGTTCTAAGATTCTTGATAAATTGTTGCAAACAAAAACGACCGCTTTGGCGGTCGTTTTTGCTTAATTCATTTGTATTCTCCCTCGCGCTTTCAGTAGCGTTGCGCATCCAGTAATACGCTGAATTCTTCAAGCGGCACCGGCATGCTGAACAGATAACCCTGGAAGAGCATGCAGCCATTGGCCTCGAGGAAGTCGCGTTGTTCTTGCGTTTCCACGCCTTCGGCAATGACTTCCATGCATAGGTTGTTGGCCATGCCGATAATGGTTTGAATGATGGTCGCGTCCGAGGTTTTGCTGCCGATGTGGCGAACGAAAGACTGGTCGATCTTGAGCTGGTTCAGCGGCAGTTGGGTCAGGTAAGACAATGATGAGTAGCCCGTGCCGAAATCATCCATGGCAAAGCTCACGCCGATTTGCCGGAGTGCCTGCATCTTGGCGATGGTGTCTGTGACATCGTCGAGCACGATGCTTTCGGTCAATTCAATCTTGATGAGCAGCGGGTTGATATCTATCCTGGAGATGATTTCGCTTACTTGTGCAACGAAGTCAACTTGGCGGAACTGGCGCCCGCTGACATTGACTGCAAGTTGCAGATCACTGGTGCGGCGATCGTTTTCCCATTCCTTGATTTGCTGGCAGGCGCTTTCCAGAACCCAGCGTCCTATCGGCAAAATGAGCCCGGTTTCTTCCGCCAGTGGGATGAATTGCATGGGCGATATCAGCCCTCGCTCGGGGTGAACCCAGCGCAACAATACTTCCGCGCCCAGGATGTGTCCGGTGTGGTCAACTTGCATCTGGTAGTAAAGTCGGAATTCTTCTTTGCGCAGGGCTTCACGTAATCCGACTTCAAGCTGGGCGCGTACTTCCAGTTCTTCCTGCATCACCGGATCAAAGAAGCGCAGCGTGTTGCGTCCGGATTTTTTCGCTTCATACATGGCTGTGTCGGCCTGCTTGAGCAGCTCATCAAGCTTCTGCTTGTAATTGACAAACAGGGTGATGCCCATGCTGGACGAACTGTGGAACTCGTTGCCTTCAAGAATGTAGGGCTGGCTGAGCACTTCAAGGACTTTCTCGCCAACGGCCCGCGCCTGTATGGCAGCTTGCGCCCTTTCTTCGCTCAGGCCCTCCAGCAGCAGCACGAATTCATCGCCGCCGAAACGCGCCAGCGTATCTCCTTCACGCACGCATTCTTGCAGGCGTTTGGAGACCTCGATCAACAGCAAGTCGCCAATGCCGTGCCCTTTGGTGTCGTTCAGGGTCTTGAAATTATCAAGGTCGATGAACAGCAACGCGCCGCCGGTCTGGTTGCGCACACTGGTTGCAACTGCCTGACGCAGACGGTCGAGCAGCATGCGCCTGTTGGGCAGTTGGCTGAGCGGGTCGTAGAAAGCGAGATGGTGAATTTCATTTTCGGCTTTTTTGCGTTCGGAGATGTCCACAAACGTACCGACATAATTCGTGACCTTGCCGTCTTTGCCGATAACCGCAGTAATGGTCAACCACTCGGGATAGATTTCTCCGTTCTTGCGCTGGTTCCATATTTCGCCCTGCCAGTTGTTGTACTGCTGCAGGCTGCCCCACATGCGCTGGAAGAATTCTTCATCCTGACGATCCGATTTGAGCAGGGAGGGATTCTTGCCGATGGCTTCTTCCGGTTTGTAGCCGGTTATCCGGGTGAACGCCTGATTGACCCGGAGGATCATTGCATTCTCATCGGTCACCAGCATGCCTTCTTCTGTTTCAAAGGCAATGGCGGCGATGCGCAAGGCCGCTTCGCGTTCTTCCTGTACCGACATCATGTCGTTGAAAGCGTGTGCCATGTCGGCGATGTCTTTCGGGCCGCCAGGCTCGGCGCGCACCAGCGATTCGCCCATTTGGGCACGCTCCATACTGTTCGACAACTGACTAAGCGGACGCGCCATGCTGTTGGTCAGGAAACGGATAAGGAACAGAAACAGCAGCGCGAAAGAGAATGATGTGGACAGGTTGGTAATGAAGATATCGGAGGTCATCCGGGTCAACGCTTCCTTGCTCATGACTACCGAAACATTGCCGAGCAACTCGGGCGCTGCGATATCTCCAAACGGCGATTCTCCCGCAGGTTGCGAATATACCGGTGCGGCAAAGTGCCAGGCGCTGGAGCTTTCCGCACTCAGCACGGCGGCTGCCTGTAACCCTTCGCCATGTTCGACCGGTGCCAGGAATTTTGTTTGATTGTTGTCGCCGCGCGCCAACAATATATTCCCGTTGCCATGGCGTATTTCTACGCCTATTACTCCCGGAAACGCCATGGTGGCTTTTACCGCTTCGGCGGCGTTGTCGGCCGAAGAATAGACCAGCGCCAGGGTGCTCTGGCGTGCAAGATTCTCGGTAATGCGCTGCCCCTGTTCGATCAGGTTGTGACGTACGCGTTCATTGACCTGCCACGATCCAACGATAGATGAAAGCAACGCCAGGAAAAGGATGCCGAGCGTAACGGTAATGCTGAGTTGCCGTTGGAAAGTGAGCCGCTGAATAAATGCTGCAAGTATCTTGTTCATGACCGGTGGCATTCCTTATTGCTCCGGGAAAGCCATATCAAAACTTTGCGGACGGCTGATGTTGAGTCCGAGGTGTTTGGCAGTGCGCAGGTTGATCGCCATCAGTACTTCGCGTAACGGAAGCATGCTGGATACGTCACTTCCTCCGGAAGCGATCATGCCGAGCGCTGAACCCGCCAGATGGCGTCCAAGCTCGACATTATTGGGGTACAGGGAAAACAAAACACCACGCCGGACATGGCCGAAGCTGCTGGAAAATACGGCCAGATTGTTGTCCCAGGATTCCTTCAGCACCATCGGCAGAACCGTACTTTCTTCCACCGTGGTTGTATCCTGGGGCAACCATAACGCGTCCTTGTTGTTGTCGACCGCAGCAAGGATTTCCTGATAGGCATGCATGGCACTGCGCAAATCCTGCGCTTCGTAGGCCACAAGTTCCAATCCTTGTGAAACGGCAGCCTCTCTCGCAAGTTTCATCATCCATTCGTTCTGGCGCGGATCGTATACCGTGAAAATCCGGCGCACTTTTGGCATCATTCCCTTCAGGCGGGAAAACAACAGCGCGGGGTCAGGCGACAGGCTGTTTACTTGCAGATTGCGTACTTCATCATCCGGGGTCATCAATACACCGCCAACTACCACACCATAATTACCTTCCAGCGCTGACGCAACTTTCACGCCTTGCCGGCCCAGTGCGATTACGACTCGGGTGTCTTGTTGGCGCAGCGAATTATTCAACTCGCCGACATCCACGTTCGGGCCAATTGCGAAATTGGAAACGCGACCTTTGGCTTTTTCTTCAATGCCATTGATGATCTGTGCGAATACACTGCGATACGGCTCGCCGATGTCCGGGTAGATTACGGCTATGCTGCCTGCTATTGATGCTTGAGCAATTTTATTGGCCAGCTTCCTTGCTGCGGTGGCTGTAACGGGACCGGCAACCTGAATGGGGAAAACCACCACTTCGGGATATGCCTGAATGGCGCGTATCACCTCGGCATAATTTTCCTGTGCCAGGCCGGACATGACGACAGGCGAGGGAAGAAACGGATCTATGGCGCGAATGGACTCGGTTTGATCTTCCTTCAGCGCAGTGTTTTCGCGGGGGATGGTATTAATATACTTTGGAATCGCCCACGCCGGTGCAGCGGCAGTCGTCAGCAACGAAGCCGCTATCAAACAGGCTCCCAAGCCGAATCGCCGGGGAGAAAAGGATGCAGAACGTGACAGTGAGAGTGTTTGGAACATACAAATAATCTGTTTTGCCGAGTTTCGTTCAACAAGCCTGATTGCGCAAGCGCTAAAACCATTTTAGCTGCAAATATTTCCATCGCTTCCGCAGTTTTGTCTCCTTGCCGAACTGATGGAGATTTTTCAGAAGCGAAGAATTTTTTCCTGACTAAACATCAATGTATTAACTTGCCTATTTCTACAGCAACAATTGCTGGAACAACTAAGCATTTCTCTTGGTTAACTGAAGCTGCAACTTGGAGTCCGGTTAGTCCCACAAAAGTCTTTGTATAGTCATTTGCTTAGGGAAACAAGTAACCATCCCGCTTGCGCAGGATAATATCAGGCTTTACACTGGCCCTACGCAGATCGTGGTTAATAAAAACCGGGTTTGCGAAGAGCGGTTTCAGTTTGACCTGTTAGTTAAATAAAACAATCGGGAAAACCCGATAAACGATCATCATCGGCAAATATTGATGAAAGTTTAAGCAATAACTCTGGGAGGAGTTTGATGGGCGCTAACATTTCGCTTGTCACCAGTCGTGTTTCCTCGGTTGGTGAAAGCACGGGTATCGTTCCGACTCAAACAGTTGAAGTAGCCGATTTGGTGGTTGCCTATCTGGAGCAGATGGGGGTCGAGTATGTGTTCGGCATTCCCGGCGGAGCGATCGAACCGCTCTATAACGCGCTTGCCAGAAGCACCCGCAGAGGGGGCATACGCCACATTCTGGCGCGGCACGAATCCGGGGCTGCCTTCATGGCCGACGGGTACGCAAGAGAAACGGGCAAGATCGGCGTCTGCTGTGCCACTTCCGGCCCCGGCTCCACCAACCTCATCACGGGCGTAGCTTGCGCCTACGGCAATAACGTTCCAATGCTGGTGATTACCGGGCAGCCGGCGATGCCCTCGTTCGGCAAGAACCCGTTGCAGGAATCGACCTGCACCGGTATCGATACCCTAGCCATGCTCCGGCACTGCACACGTTACAATTCCCTGGTATCGCATCCGAAGCAGATCGAAGCCAAACTGATTTCGGCATTGCAGCGCGCTACCCGTGCGCCCAAAGGGCCGTCCCACCTGTCGTTTCCGGTGGATGTCTTCCGCAGCCCCAGCCCGCATCAAACTCCCTCTTACGATTTGCGCAACCTTCTTGCGGCATCTTTTCTGGTGGATGACCAGGCGATTGAAACGTTGTGCGAGATGATGTCCGCCGCCAAGAATGTTGTATTGCTGATTGGCAGCGGGTGCGGTGAAGCAATTGGCTCGATACTGCAGTTTGCCGCGTTGCGGGGCTCTCTTTTTGTCACCACACCGGATGGAAAAGGGCTGGTCAATCCCAGACATCCGCTGTTCCGCGGCGTATTCGGATTCGGCGGGCACGCTTCAGCCGAGGCGCTATTGCGCGACAAATCCGTGGATCTGGTTCTGGCAATCGGCACCAGCATGGGCGAATGGAACAGTGGTGGCTGGTGCGACAGTTTGCTCAATGAGCGGCTGGTGCATATCGACGAATCGGAAGAACACCTTGCGCTTACACCAATGGCGCGCTACCACATACGCGGACGCATCATGGCCGTGTTCAACCAGTTGATCGAACGATCATGCAGCCAAGGCAAGACTGACAATGCCAGTTATCACCAGCGACGAGCCTCGCACAAGCAGGATGATGCCGAATGGGATCCGCACCACATGCTTATGGAGCCCGACAAATTTATTAGTGATGCAGTCCCGATCAAGCCCCAACGGCTGATGCGCGAGTTGGGATTGCTGTTCCCGCCGACCACTCGCTTCCTGGCCGACACCGGCAACAGCGCATCCTGGTCGATACACTATTTGCATCCCGCCAATAACCGGCGGCTGGGTGAAAGAAGACTGAGTGCTGCCGCGCGCAAAATCACACCGGGTCTGCGTAAAACCGAGGGCGGCTGGCTGCGCGTGATGATGAACTTCGCTTCCATGGGATGGGCGATCGGCGGCGCAGTGGGGACGGCTGCTGCCAATCCCGATTTGCCGGTCGTTTGCATTTGCGGCGACGGCGCCATGCTGATGAACGGCCAGGAAATCTCGGTTGCTGTCGCCGAAAAATTGAGCGTCGTCTTCGTGGTGCTCAACGACCAATCGCTGGGCATGGTCAAGCATGGCCAGCGACTGGCGGGAGTGGAGCAGATCGGCTGCGATCTGCCACCCACCGATTTTGCCGCACTGGCGCGTGCGCTGGGCGCGGAAGGCATAACGATTCGTTCACCTGAGGAACTGTCCAGGCTGGATGTTGCCGGCATGTGCGCGCGCAAAGGCCCGACGTTGCTGGATGTTTTTATCGACCCCGAAGAGGTGCCGCCTATGGGCGTGCGGATACGTGTGTTGGGCAAAACTTCAACCAATGAATAATAAGGAATGATCACGCAAAGGGGGTATTGATGACCACAGAAAGAAAAAAAGTCGAAAGCCGTAACGAAGTTTTTGCAGAGCGCACTGCCACAAAGATATGGCATGAAATCGAAAATCCGCAAAACCCCTATCTCGCCGATTCATGCCTCTGCCATGGGTATGATCTGCTGGAATTGATGCAAAAACGCAGTTTTGTTGAAGTGCTCTATTTGTTGTTTCGTGGTGAGTTGCCGGGCCCTGATGAAGCGAGATTGCTCGAGCAATTGATGATTGCGCTGATCAACCCAGGCCCGCGCCATCCGGCTACACGGGCAGCGATGAATGCTGGTGTTGGTGGTACCGACCGTGAACATATTCTGCCCATTGCCTTGTCCATTTATGGCGGCAGCCATTTGGGTGCCGGGGAGGTTGAGCCGGCCATGGATTGGCTGCGTAAACAACGCAAGCACGACCCAGGTCAACTGGCTCACGAATTGATTGCAAACGGCACACCACCTGAAGAAGGCGATTGGCACTTAGTCCCCGGTTTTGGCAGTCGTTATGGCGGGGTTGATACGATGGCTTCAAAAATTGGTAACCAACTATCCGGGCTGCCGGGCAAGCATGAAACGCTGTCATGGGGTTGTGCATTTGCCAATGCACTGAATGGATATTCACTCGGATGGTTGGCTCCTGCCGTAGCTGCAGCGGTCTTTACCGATCTTGGTTTCAGCCCTCGCGCCGGGGCGGGGTTATTTCAGTTGTTGGGCGCTCCCGGCCTGCTGGCGCATGGTGTGGAGTTGGCCAATAAACCTTTGACCTCAATGCCATTTGTAAAGGACGAGAATTATGTCATCAAGTATGAATAGCAGTTCTTACCGACTTTGGGACGAACGCCGCGGCAAGATTCAAAGCAAAAAGGGTGGTTGGGTAGTCGGCAAAGGGATATTCAATCATGGCTACTCCATGATGGACGACTTGGTTGGCAAGGTTTCGTACATGCAAGTGTTGATACTCAATGTCACGGGACGTTTGCCGGAACGCTCATTGGCTGATTGGTTTGAGGCGGTTCACATCTGTATGAGCTGGCCGGATCCGCGCATCTGGTGCAACCAGATTGGTGCTCTTGGAGGTGCTACTC
Source organism: uncultured Sideroxydans sp. (assembly GCA_964404355.1). Classification (GTDB taxonomy): domain Bacteria; phylum Pseudomonadota; class Gammaproteobacteria; order Burkholderiales; family Gallionellaceae; genus Sideroxyarcus. The sequence continues at coordinate 12,882 of CAYOJU010000055.1, forward strand.
GAACATCGGTCGTGGCGGCAATTACAGCAGGTGTTCTGGCCGCAGATGCAAAATCATATGGCTCAAAACCCTTGCTTCAAGGTGTGCGTTTTATTCAGACGGCACTGCTCGACTATCATCGTGGAATCAGTGCCGAAGAAATTGTAAGCAATGAGTGCGCCAAACATCGAGGCAAGCCAAGTATCACGGGCTATGCTCGGCCTCTGGCCAAGGGGGACGAACGGGTTGTTGCGATGGAACGGGTTCAGAAGCAGCTGGAGCTACCGATTGGCGAGCATTTGCAACTTGCTCTTCAAATCGAAAGCATCCTGTTGAGAGATTTTAATGAGAGCATGAATATTAATGGCTACGTATCGGCTTTTCTCTCCGACCTGGGTTATACCGAGGAAGAAATCTATCGAATTTTTGCCGTCGTAGTGAACAGCGGTGTCACTGCCTGTTATGTTGATACACGCGACAAGACAGCTGATGCATTTTTACCTCTGCGTTGCGCTGATATTGAATACACAGGCCAACTGGCACGGCCTGTGCCCTGACTATGCGCACAGTAAAAATCTAACTAATTAATCCGAAAGAGCTAATCATGAATAAAAAAGTACTCGTTACCGGAGGCAATTCCGGAATTGGATATGCGACAGCCAGCTTGTTTAAAGATCACGGCTATCAGGTGACCATCAGCGGACGTGATTCTGACAAGCTAACCCAAGCCGCAGCAGAGCTTGGAGTCGAGTGGGTTGTGGCCGACATGGCACGGCTTGAGGACTTGAAAATGTTGGCAACCAGATTTAATGAAAGCGGCATTGATGTGTTGGTGAACAACGCCGCCATTGTGGCGTTCATGCCCATTGAAGCTCACGCCGAGGTGGACTACGATAATTTTTTGAATACGAATATTCGCGGCCCAATGGCATTAATTCAGGCACTATTGCCCGCGTTGCGAAAACGCCAAGGATGCATAACAAATATTTCGTCTGCCATCAGCAGCAATGGCTTGCCCAATGCCACTTTGTATGCCGCCACCAAGGGCGCGATGGATGCTTTCTCCCGTAGCTTGGCGCTTGAGCTTGCGCCACAAAATATTCGCGTGAATGTCATTTCACCCGGCGCTATTGATACCCCGCTTATTTCCAAGCTGGGACTGGATGAAAGTCAGATTGAGGCCATAAAGGCTCATGTCGAAAGCACCATACCCATGAAAAGATACGGGCGCCCGGAAGAAGTGGCACAAGTAATATTCGCCCAGGTTGCAGCAACCTATGTTACCGGGGCGATTTGGGCTGTTGATGGTGGAGTGGATGCCAGTTAATTACAGGCTGGGTAGGTTTTTCTGTGGCCTCCCTGCCAGTCTGGCCGGAACAACGCGTTGTTTCATTGCGGCAGCGGATCGTACGTAAGGAAAGTAGTATCCTATTTCTTGCATCGACATGCTGTATGAGAGAGAATCACATTGAACTTGGCCAAAGTAGCCAACCTTGCGAATGGTGTCGGCCACAAAAAAACATAATGGCTACTTGTCAATATCAGGAGGAGGTCGCTATGCAGCCATTATACCGTTGCGCACTCTACGCTTTTCTTGCGATAGCCTGGACAGGTTCCGCGGCGGCACAATCCTCAGAAGAAGAAGACTTGGCGCTGGTTTACGGTGACAAATCCACAGTCAGCATTGCTACCGGTGGACAACAACCCATCAACCGCGCGCCTGCTGTGGCGTCCGTGATCACTTCCCGCGACATCGAGGCCATGGGTACTACCGATCTCGATCAGGCACTGGAAAGCGTACCGGGGCTGCATGTTTCGATGTCAAGTCTTGCCCTGAAGCCAATTTACAGCTTCCGTGGCATCCAAACCTTTCAAAATCCACAAGTCCTGATGCTGGTCAATGGCATTCCGATTACCAATGCGTTACAGGGCGATCGCGCTCAGGTGTGGGGAGGTATGCCGCTGGAAAATGTGGCGCGCATTGAAGTGATCCGCGGACCGGGTTCGGCGCTGTATGGCGCCGATGCGTTTTCCGGCGTGATCAATATCATCACCAAGAACGCAAACGATATTAAGGGCACTGAAGCAGGAGTACGTGTCGGCAGTTTCAATAGCCGCGATGCTTGGGTGCAACATGGGGGCAAACTGGGGGAGGTGGAGGCGGCTTTTTATCTCCGTGCCGGGAATACCGATGGGCAAAAAGGGATTATCCAGCAGGATGCCCAATCTACCTGGGATACGCGTTTCGGAACACATGCGTCACTCGCTCCCGGTCCGATCAATGCGGAACGCAAAGCGATTGATGCACGCACCGATCTTTCCTATGACGCATGGCGTTTCCGGGCCGGTTATCAGAAACGCGAAATAGGTGTCGGCGCGGGTGTCGCCGGGAGCCTGGATCCCAACGGACGCGGTCTGTCCTCCAGACTGTTTGCGGATATGAGCTATACGCAAACCAACTGGGCGCCGAATTGGGATGTGGCTGGCGTCATCGGTTATTACGATAACAAAGAAAAAGGGGGGCCAGACTACGTACTGTTCCCACCAGGCGCTTGCATTGGAATAATCACCAATTGTTTTCCAAATGGCATGATCGGCACCCCCATACATACCGAGCAACACACGCATGGCAGTGTTTCCACCCTCTATACCGGTTTCGAGCAGCATCGGGTTCGCATCGGTACAGGATTGCGCAAGGACGAAATAAGCGAAACTTCTGAATTCAAGAATTATGACGCGTCATTTGCTCCCTTGCCTGGCGGTTTGACGTATGTGACCGACAATCCTGCCTTGATCTATATGCTGCCGCACAAGCGCAATATCAGATTCGCGTTCGCGCAGGATGAATGGAGCTTCGCCAAGGATTGGGCCCTGACGGCAGGTGTTCGTTATGATCACTACTCGGATTTCGGCGGTACGACCAATCCCCGCCTTGCGCTGGTGTGGGATGCGGCCTACAACGTTGTGGTCAAGGTCATGCATGGAACTGCCTTCCGCGCCCCCTCGTTCAACGAGCTTTACTCCATCAACAACCCGGTTGTTTTCGGCAATTCCAATTTAAAACCGGAGACCATCAAGACCGACGAACTGGCATTTTCCTGGCAACCGGTGGGCAAGCTGCAAACCAATCTGAATTTTTTTCGTTACCACATGGACTCCATCATTCGGCCTAATCCGCAACAAAATCAGAATGCCGGCGACCAGACCGGGCGTGGAATGGAAATGGAAGCCACGCTGGATGCGACGAGCAACGTACGGCTGACTGGCAATTATTCTTTACAGCATTCCAGAGATGCTGCCACCGGGCAGGATGCGGGCATGGCGCCGCATCGCCGCCTGTTCGCCCGGGCAGACTGGCGCTTCGCGCCGTTGTGGCAGTTCGGTACCACGGCCAATCGTGTGATGGATCGGATGCGCGAGCCGGGCGATACCCGCCCACAAATTCCGGACTACACGACAGTGGACCTGACTTTGCGCCGCGAAAAGCTTGCTGGAGACTGGGATGCGCGAGCCATGGTGACGAACCTGTTCAATAGCAATGCCATGGAACCGACCTTTCAGGCAGTAGGCATGTATTCCGATCTGCCGCTTCCGGGACGCGCCTTTTATATCCAACTGCAACTCAATCTATAAAAGACTGCCTCTTTCACTCCGTTTTGTGTAGTAGCGTATTTAAACACTCTGTTTACAATAATTGTTCTCGGATGCCTGATTACGCTACTGTGCCTTCAGGGATGCAAATTTCAAAGACCAGTTGGAACTGGTTTCCTGAGTATTATTACTTATAGAACTTTCGGTAAATTGCGCTAACATCCTGCTTGAGATCGTCGATATTCAGATCGACAAAAAATATACAATAATGACGATCAGCAATACCCAAGGAGGATTGTCATGCAACGATCATTTCAATGTTACCTGCTTGGTGTTTTTCTGGTTTTTGTCTGGATCGGTACCGCTACCGCTCAGTCCCCCGAAGAGGCAGATTTGGCGTTGGCCTACGGCGACAATGCCTTCGTCAACATTGCCACGGGTAGTCATCAAGCCATCACGCGGGCGCCTGCCGCTGCAACCGTGATCACGTCACGCGATATTGAGGCCATGGGAGCGACTGATCTGGATCAAGCATTGGAAAGCGTACCGGGGCTGCATGTTTCGCTGTTTTCAATGTATTCGCTTCCAATCTACAGCTTTCGCGGCATCTCCACTGAATTGAATTCGCAAATCCTGATGCTGGTCAATGGAATTCCGATTACAAATGCATATCGTGGTGATCGTGGCTTGGGTTGGGGCGGCATGCCGCTGGAAAATGTGGCGCGCATTGAAGTGATTCGTGGGCCCGGGTCGGCGCTATATGGCGCCGATGCGTTTTCCGGCGTGATTAACATCATTACCAAGACTGCGGATGACATCAAGGGTACTGAGGGGGGAGTGCGCGTCGGCAGTTTCAATAGCCGCGATGCATGGGTACAGCATGGTGGCAAGATGGGTTCGCTGGATGCCTCTTTTTATCTCCGCGCCGGGAACACCGATGGACAAAAAGGGATTATCCAGCAGGATGCGCAGACCGGCTGGGACAAGGCATTCGGTACCCATGCCTCACTCGCTCCAGGCCCAGTCAATGCGCAACGCAAGGCAATCGATGCGCGCACAGACCTTTCCTATGACGCATGGCGTTTTCGTGCGGCTTATCAGAAACGCGAAGTAGGTATGGGCGCAGGACTTGCCGGTAGCCTGGATCCGGGCGCATATTTGCCTGAAACCAGGCGGTATATGGATATGAGTTATACACAAGCCAACTGGGCGCGGAATTGGGATGTATCCGGTATCGTTGGGTATTATCATATTAACCACGAGCTCGGGAAACCGAACTACGTACTCTTCCCCGCAGGCGCCTGCATTGGAACAATCACCAATTGTTTCCCGAACGGGATGATCGGTAATCCAGGGGCTGTCGAAAAACACACCCATGCCAGTGTTTCCGCCTTCTATACCGGCTTCGATCAACATCGGATTCGTATCGGTACAGGATTGCGTAAAGACGACGTAACTGAAACGTTTGAAGTCAAGAATTACGACGCATATCTTCAACCTTTGCCCGGTGGGTTGACAAATGCGACCGGAAATCCTTCCTTGGTCTTCATGCTGCCGCACAAGCGCGATGTGAGCTATGCGTTCGCTCAGGACGAATGGAGCCTCGCCAAAGATTGGGCCCTGACGGCAGGTGTTCGTTATGACCACTATTCTGATTTTGGAGGCACTACCAATCCACGCCTCGCGCTGGTGTGGGATGCGGCCTACAACGTTGTGGTCAAGGTCATGCATGGAACTGCCTTCCGCGCCCCCTCCTTCGCCGAGCTATATGCCATCAACAACCCGGTTGTATTTGGCAATCCCAACTTGAAACCGGAGACCATCAAGACCGACGAACTGGGATTTTCCTGGCAAACTACGAGCAACCTGCAGACCAATTTGAATTTTTTTCTTTACCACATGGACTCGATCATTCGCCCTAGTCCGCTGCAATATCAGAATACCGGTGACCAGACCGGGCGCGGCTTGGAATTGGAAGCCACGCTGGATGCGACGAGCAACTTGCGGCTGACTAGCAATTATTCTTTGCAGCATTCCAGAGATTTGGCCACTGGGCAAGATGCGGGCATGGCGCCGCATCGTCGCCTGTTCGCTCGGGCAGACTGGCGCTTCGCGCCGTTGTGGCAGTTCGGCACCACAGCCAATCGTGTGATGGACCGGATGCGCGAGCCTAATGATCCCCGGCCGCAAATTCCGGACTACACAACAGTGGACCTGACATTGCGGCGCGAGAAATTGGTTGGAGGACTGGAAGCGAGCGCCATGGTGACGAACCTGTTCAATAGCAATGCCATG
>CAYOJU010000056.1:0-18110 GCA_964404355.1 uncultured Sideroxydans sp.
TGACATTCGCGGACAAAACCCTGCGTGCGGCGTGTTTCAAATATTTTCCGGCTTCGGGCGTACTCGGCTTCGGTGGAAACTTCCAGTGCCGCGATATTTTCTCTGTCGGCTTCGTCTGTCAGCAGGGAACGTAATTGTTCAAAGTTTTGCAATGCCGCAAAATTGATTGATTTGCCAGTGCCAAATTCCGAGTCAGCGTCTGTCACAGGCACACCGGCATGAAACCGCGCGATGCGGGCTGCCAAGCGGTCTATGTGCTGTGCCGATATCTTGCCGCGCAGCAACAAATCATCCATCAGGTTGGCGGAATCGAAACGGTGCATCCTGACTGCATATTCAAGCGCGGGTTGCGCGCCAAATTTCGGCGCATCCCGATTGCCTCCAATGGCAACGGTGTCGAGGTAAATATCCGGAGCGGTGCGCCAGTTGAGCCTGATTTCTTCGTCGCAATAGAATTTGCGTGCGTCCAACTCCGTGTAATCCAGGAACCCCAGATTGATCGCCTTCTTGATCTTGTAGGCATAATCCCCAGCTAGCAGCACCCACGAAATATGCGTCTCGATCACTTGCACGGATGGTACGGCAGGCGCATAGCAAAGCGGATCGCGCAGTGCCGCGATGAGCTTCCGTTGGTTTACGTAATTGCTGCGATGATCGCTCATTGGTTTGTGTATTTGCGTGAACACATCAATCCTGCAAATTCATAATAGCATTTGCAGCGCAGTTCGCTCATCTCGCCGCAGGTCATCAGGGTGGGTATGCTAATACCCACCCGGTGCAGCTACTTCGCCACCCGTCTGACCCACAGTTCACCCCAGCGATGCAGGCACAGGCCAAGCACGATGCTTACCGTGCCCAACCAAACCTGCGGCAGCACGGCTTCGTTATTCAGCCCGTGCCCCAGCAACAACGCCATCACCGGTGTGATCAGCGTGATGAGTGCGATGCGTCCCGCCTCCATATGCTTGATGAGGTAGTAGTAAAGCGCAAAACCCAGTACCGAACCGAAAGTGCCGAGATACAGCGTTGCCGCAGCAGCGCGTTCCGGAACCTCCTCAGGCACATGGCCGTCAATGAACCACCATGCCGCGAAAAACAGCGGTAACGCCACCACCAGGATGCCCAGTGTCATCGCCAGTGGCGGGCTGTCATCGTCGATACGCTTGAGCCACACCAGACCCAGCGATTGCGACACCACCGCCAGGAACAATGCGAGCAGACCGGCTGCGGCCCCAACACCCACGCCGAGTCCACCGCGGAATACCAGGAACAGGCCGATCAGCCCCATGACCATGCCGGCCAGTTTGCTCGACGTAAGCGCCTCCTCTTCCAGCCACAGCGCCGCGCCCAGACTGGTGATCAATGGTGACAAGCCGAACAGCACGGCAATCATACCCGAGCTGACGAACTGTGATGACCAGTAGGTAAGCGCCATCGCGCAAAACATGCTCAAGCCCCCGGCCATATAGGCCAGCACGGCCTTGCGGTGCAGCGGCACACGCACACGGAATGCCGCCAGCAGAACCGCACACAGCAACACGCCAATGGTCATACGCGAAAACACCGCGAAGCTGAAGCCGATGCCCAGTGCGCTCCATTTGATGGCGAGCGGCGTGGTGGACCAGATCAGAATGACCGTAACGAATGCTGCCGGAAGCGACATGATTTTCTCCTTGGCTCCATGTACTGCCACCGTTCCACCGAGCCTTGAAGTAGAACGGCCAAAAACAAAAAGGCCACAGAGTTTCGTCTGTGGCCTGATGAAAGCTGCGAATACTAAAAGGTGCTCAGTACTGACTCTCCAGACCACGCGGCGCGCGATGCCATGCCTTGCGCATAAATGCGGCAGGCAGTGCTCGGGTGCGGCGAATGGAGTGCATGGAGTTCATGGCCGGATTATGCAGGGACAGTTGAAACGCCGTCAATGTTAATTTGCAGCTCGTAGGTTGGGTTGAGCGTAGCGATACCCAACAATTCAAGCGATGGGTATCGCGTTGCTCAACCTATCCTACCTCGCTATTCCGCACAATCTCTATTGAATACCACATTCGAGATATTAGCCTGCCCAAGGTAGTTCTTTAATACTCTCACCCATGCTATCTAACTTCCCTGCAGGTATCCAACCACAGGCACCATCGCTAGATTCAATGCGATAGCGTCTATTTTTGACATCAAATAATTTCACTCGAACAAAAGTGCCAAGTTTAACCGTGCGTTTTCCACATTCAGCGCCTTGCAGAACCAGTGAATTTCCTGCTGCCCCAGAAACCAGCACCGGATAGGTGGCCGCAGGTTCTGCAATAAGAGACTCGCCGTCTCTGCCAAGACGATACCTATCTTCTCGATTCCAAAAACCTTGCCATGTAGAGACGCTTAACTGTCCATTTCCCAGTGGGATCGGAGCATTACAACTCGGGCCAGAATCATAACGAAGTAAACGAATCAACTTCTGCGAGGAAAACGCCAGCACATGGAATATGCACGAACCTGCTTCAGGAGTGTTTATAAGCAATTGTCGCTGGGAACGTTTACGGTCAATCGCCACAATACGCACATCTGGCAAATCTCCGTCAGCTGAGAAGAAATCATCGGAGTAAATCGACTCGCCGATTCTAATAGTCAAGCGACTGCGACCTTCATTCGTAGTTTGGGTTGTTTCAATTGAAATGATGTCAACCTTATTGTCTCCATTGAGGTCAACTTGAAGACGCTGTATTTCATCAGCAAATCCAAATGGAGAAATTACTGCAATGCTAAGAAATGCAAAGATGGTTTTACTAAATCTATTCATTACTATCCTCAAAGTGTTAACAACATCACTTTCTATATTACCACCCCATCCACATTGATCTGCAGCCACCACTCCAGCAACGCGAGATGCCACAGTTTGCTGCCCTGGATGCGCGTGAGGTGCGCTTCCGGGTCGGCCAGCAGCTTTTCCACATAGTCGCGCTGGTACAGGCCGCGGCGCAGGCAGGCTTCAGAATTCAGGATAGATCGCATCTTTTCCAGAAAATCCCCGCGCACATATTTCAGTGCGGGCACCGGGAAATAACCCTTGGGCCGGTCGATCACCGCGTCTGGAATTATTCCCCGCGCAATGGCCTTGAGCGGGAATTTGCCGCCCTCCTTGAGCTTGAGCGACGGCGGCATGTGCGCGGCCAATTCCACCAGTTCGTGATCGAGGAACGGAACGCGCGCTTCCAGCCCCCACGCCATGGTCATGTTGTCTACGCGCTTCACCGGATCGTCCACCATCAGCGCAGTCACATCCAGACGGAACACCTCATCGAGGAATTCATCCGCCTTGGGTTTCGTCAGCTCATCTGTCACCCAAGCCGACGTCACATCAGGCACGTGATAGTCCGGCGTGACCATCGCCAGATATTCGTCGTGGTCGCGGTCGAAATAATGCTGCGAGAAACGCGCCAGCGGCGAACCATTCGCCGCATCCATGCGCGGATACCAGAAGTAGCCGCCGAACACCTCGTCCGCACCCTGCCCGGCCAGCACTACTTTCACATGCTCTGAAACTTTCTCGCCCAACAGGTAGAACGCAGTCACATCGTAGCTGGGCATGGGCTCGCTCATCTGCGCAATGGCTTCCGCCAGTGTCTTCAACACCTCGCTATTGGGAATGGAAAATTTGTGGTGGCGCGTATTGAAATGCTTTGCCATCAGGTCCGAATACTCGAACTCGTTGGCGGTTTCTCCGCCTACATCCTCGAAGCCGATAGAGAACGTATTCAGGTCATCCACATGATCGGCCAGCAGCCCCACCAGCAGACTCGAATCCAGTCCGCCGGAAAGCAGCACGCCCACCGGCACATCGGAGGCCAGGCGATGCCGTTCCACTGCGCGGGTCATTACCGCGCGGGTCGCCGCGATCCAGTCCTCTTCGGACAGCGCATGCGCAGGCCGCGTCGCATCCAGCGACCAGTAACGGCGCAGCGTTACGTCGCCGGAGACGGTGAACTTCATTGTGTGCGCGGGAGGCAGCTTCTTGATGCCGTTGAGCATGGTGTGCGGAGCCGGCACCACGCTGTGCAGCGTGAAGTGATGATGCAGCGCCACCGGATTGATGCTGGTATCGACCCCGCCGCCTGCCAGCAAGGCTTGCAAGGTGGAAGCGAAGCGCAGGCGCACACCATCCAGCGTGTAATACATGGGCTTGATGCCGAAGCGATCACGCGCCAGCAACAGAGATTTGTCACGCATATCCCACAGCGCAAATGCGAACATGCCGTAGAAGCGCTGCAAGCATTTCTCGCCCCAGGCATGGTAGGACTTGAGGATCACTTCGGTGTCGCCATCGGAGAAGAACTCGTAGCCCATCTCCACCAGTTCGGCGCGCAGTTCCTTGTAGTTGTAGATCGTACCGTTGAATACCAACGCCAGCTTCAGGTCATCATCCACCATGGGCTGATCGGAATGCGCGGTCAGGTCGATGATGGACAAGCGCCGATGGCCGAACGCCAGAACTCCACCGTTGAAAAAACCCTCGTGATCCGGCCCGCGCCGTGCCAGCTTTGCCGTCATGCGCTTCAGCGCGTCCATGTCGGGGACGGATTGATCAAAACGCAACTCACCACAAATGCCGCACATGCAAAACTCCGCTAATTTCCGATGCCCGATTATCGCCTACCGGCCAGGGATTTGGGCGAACCCTGTTAAAATTGGCGCAATGCAAACTTCACTCACCCCGCAACGCGAAAACTATTTCCTGCTCACCCTCGCCGGTATCCAGTTCAGCCACATCCTCGACTTCATGATCATGATGCCGCTGGGCCCGATCCTGATGGCCGAGTTTGGCATCGGTACACATGAGTTCGGCCTGCTGGTTGCTTCCTATAGTTTCAGCGCGGCAATCTCCGGCCTGCTCGCCGCCACCTATATCGACCGCTTTGAGCGCAAACGTTTGCTGGTCATCATGTTTACGTTGTTCGGTTTGGCAACGCTGGCCTGCGGGCTCGCGCCCGGCTATCTCACGCTGCTCATCGCCCGCGGACTGGCAGGTGCTTTCGGTGGTGTACTCGGTACACTGGTGCAGACCATGGTGGGCGATGTCATCCCCTTTGCCCGCCGTGCCCGCGCCAGCGGTACGATATCGACCGCATTCTCGGTATCTACTGTCGCCGGGGTGCCACTATCGCTGTGGCTGGCCAACCACCTGCAGTGGCGTGCACCGTTCATCTTCATCGCCGTACTGACCTTCCTGTTCATCTTCGTCGCCGTACGCAACCTGCCCGAACTGCGCCACCACCTCAGCGAAGAGAAGCGCGCTCATCCATTCGTCGCGATGTTCGATGTATTGCGCGACCCCAACCATCTGCGCGCGCTATTGTTCGGCTCCCTCATCATCTTTTCCGGCTTCACGGTGATCCCGTACATCACGGTGTATGCGGTTTACAACGTCGGCATCTCGCAGCACGACATCCCGTTTGTGTATTTTGCAGGTGGCGCGGCAACACTGTTCACTGCGCGCCTCATCGGACGCTGGGCCGATGCCAGCGGCAAGGTCAAGGTGTATCGTCTGATTGCCGTCGCCGCCATGGTTCCCATCCTGGTCATCACCCATCTGGGCCACGCGCCGCTTTGGGTCTGGCTGGTCTGCACCACCACATTCTTCATACTGGTGTCCGGCCGCTTCATTCCGGCGATGGCCGTCATCACTTCATCTGCGCAGCCCAGGTTACGCGGCACCTTCATGTCGCTCAACTCCACCATGCAATCGCTTGCCATGGGGCTCGCTACCACGCTGGGCGGTTTCATCATCAAGCAGGATAGCGCCGGTCTGATTGTTGGATACCCAAGTGTGGGTTACCTTGCGGTGGCTGCCAACCTGGTGGCAATCTGGTACGTTTCACGCATCGTCATGCACGACCAGTACCCCACTCTGCCTGATGTCGTTCCCAAATAAGATTGGACGATTTTCGTTTAGACTATTCTCGTTGTTCCCACCCAACATTCACAGGAGCTCATCATGTCAGGCACACCGTTGAACCAAGTCGCATTCGACCAATTGTTCTTCCAGGCCCACACCAACAACGCCTGGCAGGATAAACCCGTCGCGGATGAACTGTTGCAGCGCCTCTACGACAGCTTGCGCATGGCACCCACTTCGATGAACTGCAGTCCGGCGCGCATCGTGTTCGTCAAATCCCGGGCGGCCAAAGAAAAACTCAATCCGGCCCTGATGGAAGGCAACCGCGCCAAGTCCCTGGCCGCGCCGGTCACCGCCATCATCGGCTACGACGCGCACTTCTACGACCAGTTACCCAAGCTGTTCCCGAACAACCCCAAGGCACGCGACATGTTCGCCGGCAACACAGGACTGGCAGACATCACGGCCTTCCGCAACGGCACATTGCAAGGCGCTTACCTGATCCTGGCCGCACGCGCACTGGGTCTGGACTGCGGCCCGATGTCCGGTTTCGACAACGCTGCTGTGGATCAAATGTTCTTTGCGGGCACGACGGTGAAATCCAATTTCATCTGCAATCTCGGCTACGGCGATCCGAAAGGTGTCTATCCGCGCAATCCGCGCCTGGACTTTGCCGAAGCCTGCAGCATCGCCTGAATCCATGAGCAAACAGCCTCTCGACCGCATTCTGCAATCGCAGGGCTTCGGCACGCGCAAGTGGTGTCGTGAACTGGTGGAGGATGGGGAGGTAAACATCGGTGGCGAAACGGTCACCGATACGCGCGGTACTTTCGAGACCGACGGCCTCGAATTCAGCGTGTACGGCGAGCCGTGGCAATATCGCGAGCATGTATATATCGCGCTGAACAAGCCTGCCGATTACGAATGTTCGCGCAAACCCAGCCATCATCCCGGCGTGCTTTCGTTGTTGCCGGAACAGTTCACGTTGCGCGACGTGCAACCGGTCGGCCGCCTGGACCATGACACCACTGGACTTTTACTGATGTCTGATGATGGCTCCTTCATCCATGCACAGTCGTCTCCCAAACGGCATGTCCCCAAGGTCTACGTTGCCACCACGCACGACCCGGCGACGCCGAAACTTGTCGAACACCTGTTGGGCGGGGTGAAGCTCAACGACGAGCCCGCGCCACTGGCGGCAGTCGTCTGCGAAATGCTCGATAGTCACCAACTGAAGATCGTGCTGGAACAGGGCAAATACCATCAGGTGAAACGCATGCTGGCAGCGGCCGGAAACCACTGCACGGCTTTGCGGCGTACTGAGATCGGCAAACTCAAGCTGGATGAACTGGGATTGGATGAAGGCGAATGGTGCTACCTGGATGACACGCAGCGCGCGCTACTGACCGGAGACTAGATTAACTATTGATCCGGCTTGCTCCCTTCCCCCGCAGGCGGGGGAAGGGCCGGGGATGAGGGTCTGTGCACATCAGCAATATTTGTTGTGCCTCAACATCCCTCACCCCAACCCCTCTCCCGCCTGCGGGAGAGGGACTGCTTTCTCGTATTGGATCAATAGCGTTATTGCAAAGGCAACCCGATGATCGCCTTCATCACCCATTTGTCCGCCTCATTCACAAAACCGCGCCCGATGCCGAAGTTCACGTCGTATCCGCCCTTCACCACATCGGCCACAGCATACAGAGAGTGCGCGCGCTGATCGCCCGGCAAAGGATGATTAAACGGGCCGTACGCCCCGTAATACTCCAGACCGCCGTGCAGCCCTTCGCCCATGCGGTGCGTCACTTTCAACGCAGGCTCGAACTGCGGCTGATGGCTTACATTGGCAGCCAGCCCCAGGTTCAGATTCCCATTGAAGCTCACCAGCCAGCGTTCATCGCGATAGCCGATGATAGGCTTGAGCTCCAGCGTGGAAATGCTCTCTGAAACGCGCGTTGAATCGCGACCAACCTCTACATTCAGACCATAGAACATGTTCTCGTCGCTTTGCCTCGGTGCGATGTATTTCAGCCGCACACGCAGCCCGTTGAGAAAAGAATTGCCATCGGGATTAATGGCGAACGGCACATACAGCCCCGCTTCCAGCGTACTGGTGAGGCCGTAAGAAAATTCAGAAGTAAGCTGCGTGACGTGATGCGAGGTCATCTGCCCCGGATAGTCCGGAGTCTGCTGCCCTTTGATGGTGTAGTTGAGATGCTCTTCCAGACCGAACTTCCCGGGATCGTTCAACTCTTCGGTGTACACCTGGATTTCATCCGGTGCAGCCGAGGCTCCGCGTATTACGCAAAGCACCAGCACACAGACGAGCAGAAGTTGCTTGCAGCGCATCCTCAAACGCAACCGGTCGGTTTGGGCATGCCGCCATATTTGGTGATCGGCTTCATCGGACCGGTCATCCAGAGATCGAACACGTCCTTCTGATCCTCCTCGATGAACTTGGCAAACTTGCGGATCGGCGGCACTGAGCCATATTGTTCGTAGAACTCACGCGCTTTCATGATCTGTTCCCACTTCTTGTCATTCAGCTCGTAGCTGTCCACCACGGCCATCGCCCGGCCTATTTCCTCTGTCCAGTCGCTCATATCGACCAGATAGCCGTCGCCGTCCCGATTTGGTATTTGCATGAATCTTTCCCCTCAAATTATGTCAATGCACTGCCATTTAACATTGCCCGATTGTTTTAGTCAATTTATAAAAGGTGGGGAGGATATGTCGGAGAAAGACAGTAATGCCGAACTCGGGATATGTATAACCAATTAAATATAAGAAACTTTATTGCTTGGCTGCAACTGAAGGCTGAATTTTGCTCAATCGCTCCAACCAGGCTTCGGCTGCAGCCACATTCTGTTTTTTGCATAACCATTGATAGCCCGCCTTGGCACAGTCATCCTTCATCGAGGGAGACAGGCTTAACGCTTCTTCAAGATAATCCAGGCCTTTTTCATTCCCCTCATCGAGCAGGGCTCGCCCATACAAAAATACCGGTTTTGGATAACGTTCACTGGAACGGCCCAGCAAGTCTACAAGCACAGTTTTTGCTGCGCTTGCAGAACGAAACTCGACTAGCAGCAGTGCCAATTCCTGCGCTTCCTCCACACTCAACGCAGCCAACGGCTTTTGTTCCAGTTCGGCGATGCGTGTTTTGGAACGCGTGTATCGCCGGTGATATTTTTGCCACTTGTCTTTTTCCTCTCCCCACCATTTCGCGTCAAATTCGCGCCCCAGCTCCTGCGCAAACTTGCCCAGCCAGGCATCAGCTGCGCATGTTTTTGGAAGGGATGGCAAAACTGCATGCTGATCCAGGGCTGTCACCCGCTCGCTCAAACAGGGATGTGTATCATGAGCATCAGAGTCCGCTTTCCAGACCATATTCAAACGCTCTTTCGTCGCCCACTCATCCATCGTCATCACCAGCAACTTGCGCATGGCGGCAAAAGGCATGAAGGGCGGTGTTTCATGCTGGGTAGTTTGCGCGTATAACCTGGGCCAGAAATTGCCGTGCAGCCAATCCGCAAGCAGACTGATGCGAATCAGCGCAGACGCGCTGGCATCTGCTCCGGCGATTGATCGCGCCTTGGCATCTGCTTCGTATTCATACTGTCTGGACAAGACAAAGGTGTATGCATTGTAATAAGGCGCAAACCAATCCAGCATTCCGGCAAGAACGCCATTCACCGTATTACTTTCGCGCCTTGCCTGTGCATGCTCATTCAAGGCAGCAAAAGTGGAACGCTGGCGGTATATCCAGCGGCTCAGTTTGCCGTGGCCACCCGCCAGATGGCCGTATTCATGCGCAACCACGGCCAGCAACTCATTCGATGAAAGTGCATCCAGCAGCGGCAAGCCCAGAATCAGGTAATTCCGGTAGCCCCCGAACAGCCCGAAACGCGGGTGCTGTGCGATAGACGCATTGAATTCATTCGTGATCAACACATGGTGAATAGGCGCCGCCTGAAGCTGTTCGCGCAGGTCGGCAATCATCCTGAATAACTGCGGCGCTTCCGCTTCCGTCAGTTCACGACCTTCCGGCACGGCTAGCGGGGCAACGAACATGCGCAACGTCAGCCACACAATCGGTGCAACAACGAGTATCCAACTGGCAAACAATATCTTGAGGACCACGTGACCATTGCCATGCACCGCCGCAAACAGGAAATACACGCCGGTCAACAACACTGCCAGCAGCACAACCAAAACCAGATAGGCCAGCGCACTGACCAGCACCACCTTGGCGCGAAACATTTCGGGGAAATCCTGCGCCTCGCTTTGCAGGCTCCACACCAGCGTCTCGTAGTTCTGTTTTTCCACTATGACCCCTATCACTTACCTGAACACGCGCTCTCAAGTTTATACCAGCACTGCCATGAAATGCTTATACAAAATCTGCCTGAACTTCGCGGACTTCCGCGAATAAACGGTAGCATATATCGCGTGATGCAAATGGAGTGCAGCCATAGCGAGCGGATGGCTGGAAAACAGCAGAGCCGGTTGTACCAAAAAAAAGTGATAATCGTTTTCAGTCAACTAATCCTGACCTGCCTGCCTGGCAAGTACATCCAGTTTTTCAATCACAATAGATCCGCGCTGAGTTGTTACCGATTTTTCCGCCACCATTTTGCGCAGCAGCTTTGCAATCACTTCCCGCGTGGTGCCCAGGTGCGCTGCCAGTTCGCTTTGCGTCATGCGCAATTGCCCATCAATCGCCCCGCGCATCAGGATGAACTTGGCCAGACGCGCGTTCAAGTTCAAGGAATGTATCTCTTCAAGTTCTTCCATGAGTCTGAATACCAGCACCGACAGCGCATGCACCGTCAGGTTCTGGATGGTGGGCTCGTTCTGGAAAAGCGTGCGGTAGGTCAGCGAGGGAATCATGCCGACGCAGGTATCCGGCTCGGTCTGCACCCAGGCCGGATATTGCAGGTTATTGAAGATACAGTTCAGTGCGAGGATGCAGACTTCACCCGGATTGATGAAATACAGCGTGGCTTCATTGCCGCTCGGCGAGATCGAATATACCCGCAAGCGACCGCGCACGACGACATAGGCGCCGGAAACGCTGTTGCCTTTGTTGATGATGGTTTTCAGTTCGTCGAAATAGTTGAGCTGCATCCCGCATTCGAGCATCTGCTGCCCGCAAACGGAAAGGTCGCGAAACACATCCAGCGTTTTCAACTCCCGCATCACATCGGTACCGCCCAACACGCACCTCCCGAAACATCAGCTTCTTCCGACAACTCTTGTTCAATGTCCCCCTGCTTTGCTGCGCGCCAGCAGCGCATCACTGCTCAGCGACTTCAGGAACGCCACAATATCTTCCACGTCGCGGTCGCTCAGTGGTGCAGACTCGACCCGTGCAAGCGTCCTGTCCTGGCTCGACCAGATAATGGTCTTGTTGTCATTTACGTCGTTGCTGAGCCTTTTGCCGCGCTGCACAGTCGCCATGATACGCACAGCCTCCGGTAGATTGTCAACACTGCCATTATGGAAATAAGGGGCGGTCAGCGCAACATTACGCAGCGAAGGGACGCGCCAGACTGCCTGTTTGCTGCCGGGCGTATTGGCTCCGACATCCTTGTTCAGGTTATAGCGGGCCATGTATTTCGGAGAATCGAAGACCGGAAACAGACGCAATGGGTCCGGCGGCGGATCGACCAGACTGGCAGCGCTGAAATTCGGTCCCCGATGGCACAAGATGCATCCCACCGACTGGAACAGCGCCATTCCGCGCAACTGCGCCGCACTCAGGGCTTTTTCGTCTCCGCGCACAAAGCGGTCATACGGCGTATCGGTCGTAATCAGGGTACGTTCATAGGCTGCAATGGCAGCGGTGATCTGCGTGATGGTAATGGGCTGATCTGCGCCAAATGTCCTGGCGAACGGCTCGCGGTACGCGGGATTGTCCCTGATGCGCTGTTCCACTGCCGCCACCGACGGCATGCCCATTTCTTTAGGGTTGAGCGGCGGTCCTTTCGCCTGATCTTCCAGCGAGGCGGCGCGTCCATCCCAGAATAGAACAGACTGGAATCCCGAATTCCAGACAGTAGGCGCATTGCGGCTGCCGACCTGCCCGCCCACACCCAGCGAGCCGGAGCGGTGGTCCTCTCCCGCCCCTTTGCGTACATCGTGACAAGAACTGCAGGAAAGCGTCCTGTCTATCGACAACGCCGTATCGTGAAACAGCCGTTCGCCCAGCGCCACCTTTTCCGGCGTGGTTGGGTTCCACGCCGGAGCCGGCGCCTTGTCCGGCAAGGTTCGCCATACATAAGATTGCTGCATGCCCTGCAGTTGAATTTTCGGTGTGTTCTTGCTCAACTGTTCCCAGTCCACCACCAACGGTGCTTTTTGCGTTGCAATGTTGCGCTTGATGGTGTGCTCTGGAAATTTGATGAGCGTAGTAATGATGATCAGCTTGATGGTGAATGCCACCATGCCCGAACCCAGTACCAGTGCCATCAGCCATCTCCTGCCGGTCGACAGCTTGCTCACGGGGCCCAACTCATATTTCACCATGAACAAGAGCACCGTGAAGCCCATGATCAGCAAGCCGACGCTGACATACATGAATCCAATCAACCCTGCCTGTCCCATTTTGTCCTCCCTGAAATTATCTGTGTGAGCCGAGGCTAACGGGAATTTCGCGGGGCTTCTGTAGCAAAAGCTACATTGAAGAAATGGAAGTGAAAAGAACTGAAAGTACTTGTGATGCGTAGCTTTTGCTACAGATGAATGGGGACCGGATGGCTACATTGCCTCCCGCTACACCTTCGTAGCTACACTCAGGAGTCAAACATGAAGCCGATGCGATTTTTCCTCGATACCCATGACCGGACACAGAAGACCTTTCCGGAAAAACTGTCGCCGGAAGATTTTGAAAAGTTTTATGCGCTGTATGAAAAGGCATGCTACGACGAGAACGTCGTCCCTATCCGCATCCATGTGAGCTACGAAGACGGGCGCGCTTTCTGCCTCAACATGGCGGACAACGCCGAGGCAATAAAACGCGCGCACGAACGAGTCGGACTGCCGTACGACTCGATTGTCGAGGTGGCAACTGCAACACCGGGAGATACGTTCTTCCGGCGCAAGGCTGCTTAAAACAATTGCGCCCTCATCGATTCTCCGATGAGGGCGCATGTTCATCCGGGATATTCAGCCACTAGTCTGGCTGTCCCGAGGTTATATACCGGCAATACGTCTCGCGAATAAAAAATGTTGCGATCAACCCCGTCAATGCAAACCCCGCCAAAATGGCGATACCCGCCTGGTAGTCGACGAGTCCAAGTGACGCATCCACTCTTCCTGCATGAGCATGATCAATCGCCCAACCCACCAGCGGCTGCATGATCGCAGTACCAAGAAAACCACCGACATTCACCACACTGGTTGCCATGCCGGAAAGCGCTGGCGGATTCACCTCCTTGGCGCAAGACCAGCTCAAGGTAAAGCTGGGTGCACATAAACCCATGGCCAAAAACAGCACGTAACCGATGAAACCACTCAGCGGCAACCCAAACAAAAAGGGTAACCAGCACAGGCAATATCCCAGCGCTCCCGCGATCATCACCGGCTTGCGGCGTCCGAGGCGATCAGAGAGCGTACCAATGAAGAACGCACCGATGGCAAATCCTGCCAATAGCAGGGTCGTGTGACTGGTGGCAGCGGCTCGATCCATGTCGTAAACATCGCGCAAGAACGGCACAGCCCACAATCCGGCGAAGGCAAACAGTGACCCTGACAATCCCATGTTCACCCAGAGACCCGGCCAGGTTGCACGATTCTTCAGAATGATCAACAAACCGTCGTACCAATGCCCGACGTGGGGAGGGTGTGCCGCCTTGCCGTCCAGTTCGCGCAAGCTGGGCAAACCTGCCTCATCCGGACGATTGACCACAAACAACCAGGCCAGCATGGCCAACAGCAGAGAAAACACACCTACAGCCTCAAACACGGTGCGCCAGGAATAATAGGCCAATACCCAGGCCAAGGGCGCAGCGGCAAGCAAGGATCCAACATTACCCAGCAGAACGGTCAGCCCCGTCATGGTGGCGAAATGCCGATCGTGAAACCAGGCGGCATTGAGCTTGAGCATCGAGATGAAAGTCACCGACACACCCAGCCCGATCAGCAAACGTCCGACCGATGCTACTGCCAGCGTATCCGCCATGCCGAACAGCAACGACCCGACACCACCAATCACGCCGCCAATGGCAACCACACGGCGGGACCCCAGCGTATCGACAAGGATACCGGTGGGAATCTGCATCACCATGTAAACGTAGAAATACGTTGCCGCCAGTCCGCCCAGTTCGGCAGCACTGGCATGGAAAGTCTGCTGCAAGTCGGACGAAATCGCCGCCGGTGCGAAGCGATGAAAGAATGACAGCACGTACGCCAAACCGACGATGACGAAGGCAGTCCAGCGCAAACGAAGAAGCTGACTTGCCTGAAGTTTATTTAACATGGATTTGTTCACCCGGCCTCAAAGCTCTGCAGAGGTATTCATATCAAGAGTTAAATCAAAAATGGCTGGCGCCAGCATATTTTTCCGTGAGTGCCCGAAGGTAGACAAAGCGAACGAAGGTGTCAAATAAACCGCAAGATATACAGTCGTAATCGCAAACTAATTCGATTAAAGACAGGCGGACTTCTGCCGATAGTGAGGAACACTAGTGATTTTGTGATACGCGAACGGCTTTGGTCAAACAACAATGACTGTTCAAGTCACACCCCGTTCTCCAGGAAGGGAAATAAGAATGCCGATCAAATTAACAATATTGGCCACCGTTTTGTTGTCACAGCTCCTGATCACCATTCTTGCCATGGTGCTGGGGCCGTCAATCCTGGGATGGACGGTCTGCTTCGTGGGTGCTTCACTTCTGCTGGGCGTACTCTATTTTCATATCCATTCTGCCTTGTCTTTGCCGTTGGAACGGTTACGCGACACCATCCAGACCGTCAAGATGGAGGGCAACCTGGCATTGCGACAGGCAGGCTCGAACGGTGCAACCGACAGCACGGTGAAGACATTCAACGAACTGCTGGACAATTTCCAGAGCATCGTTGGCAAAGTGATGTTCAACTCCAGTCAGGTCGCAACTTCTGCACAATCCCTGAAAGTCATGACGCACCAGGTAGCCGAAGGCTCGCAAGCCCAGCAGGACGCAGCCGAAGCCGCCAGCCAGGCCATCGAAGAGATGATAGGCAATATCCAGAACATCGCGGAAAACGCCAAACTTGCGGCCGCCAATGCACGTGAATCGCGCGAACTTTCCAGCAATGGCGCGAAGATCGCACAGCATGCAGTCGATGAAATCGAACGCGTCGCCCAGGCGTTTGAAGAGTCCGCCTCCTCAATCAATCATCTGGGCGAACGCACGCAGCTCATCAGCGGCATTGCCAATTCGATCAACGAGATCGCCGAACAAACAAACCTGCTGGCTTTGAATGCCGCCATCGAAGCAGCGCGCGCCGGGGAATACGGCCGCGGCTTTGCGGTAGTTGCGGACGAGGTGCGCAAGCTGGCCGAACGGACATCGGCTGCTACCAGGGAAATTTCCTCCGTAACGACCAGTATAAGGGAAGACACGGCCTCTACCATTAGCAAGGTGCAGTCAGGCACTGCTCTGGCCCACGGCGGCGCGGCTCTCGTTCACGAGGCAGCGGAGTCACTGACACAGATCAATCATGGCTCGCAGGAATTGCTGGACGAATCCTCATCCATCGCGGCAGCCATCAGCGAACAGACCATCGCCAACGAACTCGTAGGCAAAAAGATGGCCAACATCATGTCGTTGGTCGACAGCAACTCTGCCGTCATTGTCAAAATGCTGGAGCAAGCCACCCATCTCGACCATTTGGCAGTGAACCTGAAGGAAATCGATAACGTATTCAAGATCGGCGAGGCCGGAGTAAAAGGGCTGGAAACACACGAAAAAGCGCCCGAAATCGTGCAGGCGGCGGCGCGCAATATCGAAAAGGCCCTCGAGCAGGCAATCGCCTCCGGGCGCATCAGCGAAGCGGACCTGTTCGATGAAAACTACGAACGCATTCCCGGCGTGGAGCCACCAAAATACCACACGCGCTTCGACAAACTGACTGACGAGCTGTTTCCCGGCATTCAGGAGCCTCTACTCGAGCAGCATTCCGAATTCGTGTACGCCGGCGCAGTAGACCGGAAAGGGTATTTCCCGACGCACAACAAAAAATTCTCGGCACCGCTGACCGGGGACAACAAAAAAGACAAACTCTACTCCCGCACCAAGCGCATCTTTGACGACCCGGTCGGCAAGCGCTGCGCGAGCCACACCCGCCCATTCCTGATTCAGACCTACCGTCGCGATACAGGAGAAGTGATGCACGACATTTCCACCCCGATTTTTCTGCACGGAAAACACTGGGGGGCTTTCCGCATCGGATACCGCGCATAGTGCTTGTGGTATCTGACACAGCCGTGCACGCCTGACTGTTCCTGTCCACCGTTCTATGAATCATGGTCTGAAAGCATTCATTGCTGCTATATTGCGCGACTTCATTCGGACGCGGAATAATGCATCCGTCAGTTCCATAGCACATAGATTCCGGGATATTCATGGCCATCAAAGCAACCATCTTCAAAGCCAATCTGCAAATCGCGGATATGGAACGTCACTACTATCAGGACCACGCCCTAACCCTTGCTAGGCATCCGTCGGAAACGGACGAGCGCATGATGGTGCGTTTGCTGGCTTTTGCACTGCATGCACACGAATACCTGGAATTCGGCCAGGGCATGACCAACGACGACGAGGCGGATCTGTGGCACAAGGATCTGACCGGTGCAATAGAACTGTGGATAGACGTTGGCATTCCCGATGAAAAGCTGATCCGCAAAGCGTGCGGACGTTCCAACAAAGTGGTTGTGTATTGCTACGGCGGACGCGTGGCCGACATGTGGTTTGCGCAAAACAGCGCTCAGTTCGAGCGGCAGAAGAATCTCACCATCATCAACCTGCCGGTAGAAAGCACAAAAGCGCTTGCCAAGCTTGCGCAACGCACAATGAACCTGCAATGCACCATTCAGGACGGACAGGTGTGGTTAGGCGATGGCGATGCCAGCGTGCAAGTTGAGCGGGTAGTGTTAAAAGCGAACTGAGCGCCGCCTGCGACGGCTTGATTTGAATTTCGCAAAAGCGGACGGTGGTGGACGGCAGAAACTAACCCATTTCGGTCGTTCAGGTCTCCCGATAACAGACATTCAAACCGGTAATTTGGTAGTGGTGCGACGGCGAATCTTGACGGCAATAAATAGGCCAAGGCAACCGCCCAGCAAACCACCGAGTATATATCCTCCGAAAAAACCAGCACCAGCGAAGGCTTGTGACTGAAGCATTTGTTCAGTTAGGAGGGCTAGACCCCAAGAAAATGCGAAAGCGAATAAGCCTGCTAACACTGGAGGGAATGCAACAAACGGAGCCCAACGTCTCAATGGGCGAACAATAAGAAACACGACACCAGTAGCTAGGCCCGCAGTGACGAGAAAGAACAGTAGCCCCATCATGGGAAAAAGCATGGTGTTACCTCCTGAAGTCTCTTATTGGCCGAATTCTGTCTGTTCAATACCGCTTACGACAACGGCTGCTTCACTCCGCATATCGGTCATTTTGATTCCTTGGATTCAGTAATCAACCAACCTTCTTCAATATCTTTAAGCTGCTTGATCCGTTCAGAATTAAGTTGGTACATACAGGCCGTTCCTAAATCATGGGCTGAGTTTCCACCCTTTGCTAATGAAGCTACGAAGTTGCACTGATGAGTGCGATAAACCTTAAAACTTCTTTCTCCGATGACAAAGGTATCCTTCATCGATTGTATATACCGTGGTTCTTCGCCCTCGTTTTGAATTTTAGTAGTTAGTTCTTGTTCTAAGGAACCCAAATCCTTAGAACTCTTTTGAGCGAGGGATACTACACATGCACTCATTTCGACATGACTTTTGTCTTTCCAGCAGTCGTTTATGACAGATCTAAAGTCTTCCGCATAGGCAGCGCCAGTTATCAAAACAAGTAAGCCTAGTAAAGGAAAAGACAGAAATATTTTAACGCTTCGCTTCATACTGCCCCTTATTTAGTGCCGAAATTCAAAACTGGAGGAAGCCCTCGAACGACTGCTTCTGGCCCAGACTGTGTAAAAACGTAGCGAAAGTGTACACGTAGAATCAGCTGATGCG
>CAYOJU010000057.1:0-2061 GCA_964404355.1 uncultured Sideroxydans sp.
CCTTCCACCAACTGCTCGCTGGCGCGCGTGGTGTAAGCCCGGTACATGCGCTCGCGCAGGGCGCGGCTATCGGCATACTGCATCACGGGCCCGTAGGACGGCGCTTTCAGCGTGAACAGCCAGCCATTTTTTCCTGCCTCTTGCGCCGCCTCGGCGGCCACCTGACACTCGTCCGCGGGAATGCCGGAAATGTCCTTCTCATCTTCGATCACGCAGGTGTAGGCATTGGTTGCATCCAGCAGATTGTCGGAAAATTTGGAGGCCAGGTCGGACAGCTCTTCCTGAATCGCCATAAAGCGCGCTTTCTTCTCCTCCGGCAACTCGGCGCCGCCCAGGCGGAAATCGCGCAGTTCGTTCTCGATGACTTTGCGCTGCTCTGCATTCAATGATCCGTAGGCATTGCTGTCATGAATGGCTTTGTACTTGCGATAAAGCGCCAGATTCTGCGACAGCTCGGCGTAATACTGGGTGACCTTGGGCAGGTTGGCGTTGTATACCTCGCGCAGTTCCGGGCCGTTCATCACCATGTTGAGATGGCCGACCTGACCCCAGGCGCGCGCCAACTGCTCGTTGGCGTCCTCGAACGGCTGCACGAAACTCTCCCAGGTCGGCGGAGTAGCATCGGCCAGCAACTTTGCTGTCAGTGCGCGGTTGCGCGCCAGCAGTTCATCGACCGCAGGCGTGATGTGTTCGGGTTTGATCTCCGCAAAGCGCGGCAGACCGGATAAATCAAGCAATGGATTCATTTACTACAACCTGTGTTGAAACAGAAATCGATTAATTAGCCACGGATATACACGGATGAACCAGTTTTCTGTTTTGCAGTAATCCGTATGTATCTGCGGCTAAATCTTAAATTGAATATGCGACGTGGCCTTCAACAATGGTGTGGCGCACCCGGCCCTGCATGGTGTACCCGTTGAACGGCGTGTTCTTGCCCTGGCTCTTCAGCGCTGCCGGTTCCACTTTCCAGGTAGCTTTCGGATCGAACACGCACACATCGGCATGGGCGCCGACTGTCAGGTGCCCCATCTTCACGCCCAGCAATTGCGCAGGATTGATGGTGATGCGGGACAGCGCATCCAGCAGAGGCAATTTTTCTTCTTCCGCCCACTTCAGCACCAGTGGCAGCAACAATTCCATTCCAGTTGCACCGGCTTCGGCCTCGGCGAAGGGCAATTGTTTGGCATCCTCATCCACCGGAGAGTGGTTGGAGCAGATCGCATCGATGGTGCCGTCAAGCAATCCGACGCGCAGAGCAGCCCGATCGCGCAGACTGCGCAGCGGCGGACTCAGGTGATAGTTGGAGTCGAAGTAGCCGATGTCCATCTCGGACAGATGCACGTGGTTCATCGAAACGTCGCAGGTCACCGGCAAGCCCTGGCGTTTGGCTGCACGCATCATTTCCACGCTTTCGGCGCTGGAAATGCGGCATACGTGCAGCTTCGCGCCTGTCTCGTGCGCCAGCTGCAGCATGGTGGAAAGCGCGATGGTCTCCGCCACCACCGGGATCGCCGGCAAGCCAAGGCGTGTCGCCACTTCGCCGTCATGGGCTACGCCATCTTTGGCAAGGAATGAATCCTGCGGACGCAGCCATACGCGATAGCCGAAAGTCGCCGCATATTGCATGGCGCGCAACAGCACACGTGTGTCGGTCAACGGCGCATCGGCCTGGCTGAATGCCTTGCAGCCGGCTTCTGTCAGCTCGATCATTTCGGTCAGTTCGGCGCCCTGCAATCCATAAGTCAGCGCGCCCACCGGAAACACACGCGACTGGTTGAGCGAACGCGCACGGTGCTTGAGCATCTCCACCAGGCCGGGTTCATCCAGCGGAGGATCAGTATCGGGCGGGCAGGAAAGCGAAGTCACGCCCCCCGCCATTGCGGCTTCCATCTCCGATTCCAGCGTGGCTTTGTATTCGTAGCCCGGTTCGCGCAACCGCGCGGCGACATCCACAAGGCCCGGACTCACGATCATTCCGCTGGCATCGATTACTTGTTCTGCTGCAAAACCCTGCGGCGCTTTGCCGATCCCGACAATGCGCTTATCGGCAATGAACAC
>CAYOJU010000057.1:2161-3361 GCA_964404355.1 uncultured Sideroxydans sp.
TCCACGCCGCGATTCATCGGCCCCGGGTGCATCACGATGGCATCGCTCTTGGCCAGTGCCAGCCGCTCTTGGGTCAGGCCATAGTATTTGAAATACTCCTGCGCCGAGGGCAGAAGCGCACCTTGCATGCGCTCGTTTTGCAAACGCAGCATCATCACCACATCGACATCCTTCAGGCCATGTTCCATGTCGTGGTAGACCTGCACACCGAGCTTTTCGACGTGCGTAGGCAACAGTGTCTTCGGCGCGACCACGCGTATTTCCGGCACACCCAGCGTCGTCATGGCATGGATTTGCGAGCGCGCCACTCGGGAATGCAGCACATCGCCAACGATGGCTACGCGCAGGTTATGGAATTCTTTTTTGTAGTGGCGGATGGTGAACATATCGAGCAGCGCCTGTGTGGGGTGCGCGTGACGCCCGTCACCGGCGTTGATGACATGAACATCGGGCGACACGTGTTTGGCAATCAGGTGAACCGCCCCGCTCGATGAGTGGCGTACTATGAACATGTCGGCATGCATGGCACACAGGTTATCCACCGTATCGAGCAGCGTCTCGCCCTTGCTGGTCGACGAGGAACCAATGTTGAGGTTGACCACATCGGCAGACAGGCGCTTGGCGGCAATCTCGAAAGTGGTGCGGGTGCGCGTGCTGTTCTCGAAGAAGATATTGAACACCGCTTTGCCGTGCAGCAACGGGACTTTTTTGATCTCGCGCCCTTCGGCGGCACTTACGAATTCGGTAGCCTTGTCCAGGATGTCGCGCAAAATGCGCACCGGCAAGCCGTCGGTGGTCAGCAGGTGCTGAAGCTCGCCGTTACTGTTTAACTGTGGGTTATTCATGCATTGATTCCTGCGCTGGGTTCATCGAAATACGCTTGCAGTATTTGCTGCGCGGCATACTGGTCGATCAGGGATTTTTGTTTTCTGCCGTGTATCCCTTCCTCATCCAGCACTGAGCTCGCGGCGGCAGAAGTATAACGCTCATCTACCAGCAAAGTGGGCAAATTGAAGCGGCCTTTCAGCCGGTTGGCGAATCGGCGGCACAGCGCCGTCATTTCGTGCGGTGTTCCATCGTCATTACACGGCAGCCCGACCACCAGTGCCGTCGGCTGCCACTCGGAGAGGAGCGCGGCAATGGCGGCAAAGCGAGCGTCGTTCTTTTCATCGTTGATGGTGGTGAGCGGGCGGGCCGTCG
>CAYOJU010000057.1:3461-18087 GCA_964404355.1 uncultured Sideroxydans sp.
GCGTAATCAATGCCGAGCAACGCCATCGCTGCCGGAAGGCGCTCTTCCGCAGGCAAATCGAAGAGGATGTGGTCGTTCGCAGGTACGCTAAGCCAGGCATTGTCGGCAAGCTCCTGCTCCAGTTGGCCTTCGGACCATCCGGCATAGCCCAGCGTCACCAGCAAATGGCGCGGCCCCTGCCCTTCGCCTACCGCCTGGAGAATATCCTTGGAGGTGGTAAGGCCTATCTTGTCGTTAACCTGCAGGGTGGATTGCCAGGGACCGCTCTCGTCGTGCAGCACAAAACCCCGATCCGTTTGCACCGGACCGCCGAAATGCACCAGCACATCTTCCAGTTCAGCGGGCTTGA
Organism: uncultured Sideroxydans sp.; assembly: GCA_964404355.1. GTDB lineage: Bacteria > Pseudomonadota > Gammaproteobacteria > Burkholderiales > Gallionellaceae > Sideroxyarcus. The sequence goes on from CAYOJU010000057.1 coordinate 3,811, forward strand.
GCGGCATGTTGATCTGGGCAAACAATTCGCTGAGTGTGAGGCTGATCGGGCGATTCACCACAATGCCCATGGCGCCCTGTTCGTTGTGCTCGCACACATAGGTGAGGGATTTGGCAAAGAATGGATCCGTCATCGCCGGCATGGCGATCAGAAAGTGATTCGTGAGATTTAGCCCGGGCATGGTGCCATTGTAATCTGCCTGCGCACTAATCTCAATTTAGTGCGGCTATCAGACAGTAACAAAGCGGGCTATGTTTTCGAGCAACTCTTCTTCGTGGTAGGGTTTTCCCAGGTAGGCATTCACGCCCAGCTCCATAGCGTACTGACGGTGTTTGTCGGCAGTGCGTGAGGTGATCATGATGATGGGCAGTTTCTGCGTGCGCGGGTCCTGCCGCATGCGCTTGGTCAATTCGAAACCGTCCATACGCGGCATCTCCACATCCAGCAGCATCACATCCGGCAATGCTTCGGCGAGTTGTTCCAATGCGTCCACGCCATCCTTGGCCGTGACCACCTGGAAACCCGATCGTGCCAGCAGGCGGCTGGTGATCTTGCGCACGGTGAGCGAATCGTCCACTACCATCACAATTGGCGTGCGGTGAACCTCGACAACAGGTGCTACCGTGGCAACGGGCGTGGCGAGCTTGCGCGGTGCCACGATGCGCTGGCTAAAGGCAATGGGGTTGATGATCAGGATAACCGCACCGTTACTGGACACCGTTGCCCCGGCGATACCCGGCAGGCGCGCCAGTTGCGGACCGATATTTTTGACCACAACTTCATGATTGCCGAGCAATTCATCGACGTGTACTGCTACGCGGTGTTCGCCGGAGCGCAATTGCAAAACTGCGTTGTACGGCAGACGCCCTATCTCGGCATCATCCTCGCCCAGCAGACGCGCCAGGTAATGCAACGGGTAACGCGCACCCTGCCAGTCGATGTACTTCTGCTGGTACGCTGCATCCAGTGCTGGCGGTTTGAGCTGCTGCACGTTTTCGATCATGGTCGAGGGCAGCGCATAAGTATGCTGTCCAGCACGTACCAGCAAAGTCTTGGTTACCGCCAGCGTCAGTGGCAGATGGATGATGAAGGTCACTCCACGCCCGGGCTCGGACGATACGTCAACGCGTCCGCCCAGAGCCGTGATCTCGCTACGCACCACATCCAGGCCGACTCCGCGGCCGGCAATTTCGGTAATCTCTTTTGCGGTAGAGAGTCCCGGCGTAAAGATCAGTTGCATCGCAGCTTCTTCGCTGATTTCTTCGCCTTCCTGCAACACTCCGTTTTCTATCGCTTTCTGGCGCACGCGCGCAATGTCCAGACCAGCACCGTCATCACTGAACTCGAACACCACCTCATTGCTTTCATGACGCAGGCTCAGGCTGATTTCCCCGATCTGCTCCTTGCCAGCCAACTGCCGCGCCTCGGGCGTCTCCAGTCCGTGCGCAACTGCATTGCGCAGCAAATGCTCGAACGGCGCCGTCATCTTTTCCAGCACGCTGCGATCCAGTTCGACCTCGGTACCGGACAATTCGAGGTTGGCGCGCTTGCCCAATTCCTTGCAGGTCTGCCGCACGATGCGATACAGCCGCTCGCTGATACTCGCAAACGGCACCATGCGGATGGCCATCAGGCCCTGTTGCAGATCGCGGTTAAGTTGCGATTGCGCGGCGAGCGCGGCCTCCGTATCGGCCAGGTTCTTCAGCAACGTCTGCTGCACGGTCTGCACGTCATGCACGCTTTCGTTCATGAAGCGTGTGACTTCCTGGAAACGGGTAAAGCGGTCGAATTCCAGCGGGTCGAACTTTTCGGCACTCTCACCGCTGATGGTGGTGCGTGCTTCCATCTGACCTTCCGCGTGAATTTCGATTTCGCGCAATTGTTTGCGCAGGCGGTTCGCACTTTCGGTCAATTCGAGAACGCTGCTCCTGAGTCCGCGCAATTCCAGCTCTGCGCGCGAACGCGCCACGCTCACTTCGCCCGCCTCGTTGACCAGCCTGTCCACCGTGTCGGAACGCACGCGCAGCAACGCTGCCTGAATGGCGCGCTCGGCACCCACTTCCAGGGCCTGCTTCGGAATGGTCTGGGTAATTTCGAACTTGTCCTTCGCCTGCACTTCTGCTGCAGGCTGTGTAGCCGCTGCTTCTATTTCTGTTTCCGGTTCTGCTGTTGCCGCATGCGGTTGCTGCAAATGCTCGATCGAATTGCTAATGCGATCCAGATAGTTATCCAGTTCGTTCCACAGTTCCGCATTCAATTCGCCGCTCTTGACCGCCTGATCCACGCGATCTTCCACGCGGTGGGTCAGTTCCCCAAGGCGCATCGCACCTGCCATGCGGGCACTGCCCTTAAGCGTATGCAGGCTGCGCTGCAGCGTGCGGCCCAACTGGGGATCTTCAGGTTTTTCGCGCCAGGCGCGCAGGGTACTGCCTATCTGCGGATACAGTTCGTTCGCCTCTTCCAGGAAGATGGGCAACAACTGATCGTCCACCTCGTCGTGCACAACACGGCCCCGATCGGCCGATGGTTTTGGCGCCTGCTCCGGCGCCTCCGCGGCAGTCGGGATGACGATTGTTTCAAGTTCGGGGATGGAGACTGCGGACAATTCCGGCAACCTGACTGCCGGTTCAGCCTGTACTGCCCTGGTTACAGCACCCGTTTTTTTCTCCGGCAGCGCAAAATTCAGGCTGATTTCGGGGGTACGGGCGTGCTCAGAAATTTTTTTTTCTGTCTCGACTGGTATTTCGAAATTCAGTTCGGGAAGTATATCGAGTTCGGGTACCGGGGCCGAAGCCTTACTCGCGGTGGCACTTGCAGCTGCACTATTGGCACCGGTCGTTATCGCCTTGCTTGCCTGCAACTGGGCAATCAATTCAGGTTGCGGCTGTGGTTCCTGTCTTTGCTCGCGCACCAAAGCGCACATCTCGTCCAGGCGCTTGACTACAAGGTCGACCAGCGCAATTTGCTGATCGCTAACCGCTTGCGGCTTGTCAATACGCTCTTCCAGCCACAGTTCCAGCGCATAGGCCAGTTCCGCAATTTGTACAAAACCCATGGTGCGGTTAACACCCGCAAGAGTGTGCGCCGCACGCATGAAGTCATAGGTGACGAGGTGCGTATCGCTCTCGTGCAGCACCTCCAACTGGTTATACAACGCCTGCACGTGACCGGCGGCTTCTTCCGTAGCAATATCAAACAGTACCAGTGACATGCTGACTGAGCCGATATCGACGCTGTCAACTTCGTTCTCCTGTTCAGCCGGTTCCTGAAACACCGGCTCCTGAACCACCTGCTTCGGTACCGGCAGTTCTTGCGGCGGAGCGACAGGTTCCGGTTCGTGCAGTTTGAATTCGGGTTGCGGAATAGGCTTGCCGTTTTCTATGCAATCCGCAACCGTGAGCAGATACGAGGTGTCAATAATGGCTGTGGTACTGCCGCTGCGCAGCATGTCCACCCAGTGCTGAAACAACACTTCGGCGTCGCCGATCATGTCGAGCAGTTCCGGCGAAGCGGGCTTGTTATCCTGCAGCCATTTGTTCATGGCGCGCTCCACCGCCCAGGCGACTTCTCCCAGTTCGGTGAGTCCAACCATGCGTCCGCTGCCCTTGAGCGTATGGAACCCGCGCCGCATGGTCACCAGCGGTTCGCGGCTGTCCATATGCAGGCGGCTGATTTCCTGGTTGTTGTGCAGGGTCTCAATGACTTCGCGCGCTTCTTCAAGGAAGACTTCCAGCAGCTCCTGATCCTCGCCGCCGGTACGAATCGTGACACCTGACGGCAAGACCTCTTCTTCCTGTACCGAAATTTCTTCGTGGCCAGCTGCGGCCCGCATTTCGGTGATCTCCTGCAACACGCGGTTGATTGCTGAGGAATCGGGTGTCTGGCCAAGCACGAGGCCATGCACATATTCTTCCAGTGTGCTGATGGCAGTGGCCACCGTGCGCATCTCGTGTGCGGAAGGCGTTCCGCCCTTTACATAGCGCTCGGTCACCTGACGCAGCATGCCCATCAACTGCACGGCGGCATCCAGCGAAAGGATGTGCAAACCGCCTTGCACCTGATTCAGCAGCCTGCCGACCTGGGACAATTCGGCCCGTTTGGTCGCGTTGTTGAAGAATGCATTCAGGTTCTGTTCGATGTGCTGCAGATTGTCCTGCATTTCGGTTGCCAGCGGCACCATCACTTCGCGCTGTTCCATCTGGCAATACAATGCGACCAGATTGGCGAGCTTATTCTCGTCCTCCGGCATGCGCATCATGGAAGCCTGCAGGCGCGAACTCAGAATGCGCGCCTGTTCCTGGAAGCCGCTACCAAGGTGCTGGTAGTGGTCAATTCCGCTGTTGAGCAACAGCATCGCCATCGCCATATCCATGGAGATGCGATGCACTGCTTCCGGATTTTCTATCTGCAGCGCGGTCGCATGAATTTGCTTGCTCAGGAATTGCAGGGTGTCGCGATCAAGCTGCTCGGACAAGGCGTGCAGCTTTTCCATTTCCGCGGCAAAACTCTGGCTGGCACCTGCTTCTTCGGCGACGCAATGCTCCCAGGATTCTTCCGCCAGATGGAGTTGCGCGCGCATGTTGTCGAGCAAGGCTGCTGTTTCGCTTGGCGGGTTAGGCTGTTCTTCCGGCAGGTAACTGTCCAGCTCATAGACTTTCTTGATCTGCTCAACAGTGTCGCTAACCGTGTGGCTGCGCGCAATGTAATACAGCGTCTCGCTGATTGATGCTTCTTCGTCGAAAGGATTCCCTTCCGTCAGCGATTTCATCTTGATGTCGATGCGGCTGAGCGATTTCTTGTAGTTTATTTCCGGCGGAATTCCATCATGGATCATGCAATCCAGCAGGCCGAACGCCACCCACCAGTATCCGCGATTCTGGTTCTGCGGCACACAGGTAACCACCGTGCGCACCGCCGCCATCATCTCGCGTAACGCTTCTGTCTTGCCGTCCTGACGCAACCATTTCAGCAGTGACCGCTGGTATTGTCGGCGAGCCGCCTTGATGCGCGCCGGGGCATCGCTTTCCTGCGGCTGTTGCAGCAGGACCTCGGGCAGTTCCACACGCAACGACGGGAAGAACAGATCCATGTCGAAGGCCATTTCCTGACCGCGTGCCTGCAGCAGTTCCTGGTATTCATGGAAAAGGCGCAGCGCGGCGTTGCTGGCACCATCCGCCAAAGCATCCAGATAATGGGTCAGGCCGAACAGGGCGCGGCGGATGGCCTCGCGCTGCAGGGAGTTCGCTGACGGTGCCTGTTCGAGTTCGCGCAGGAGTTTTTCCAGCTCGGCGCAGAACACCGACAAACCGGTCAGTGACAGCATGCGCAGCACACCGCTGATGCGGTGCAGCTCTTCCAGCGCATTCTTTAAAGCTTGTTTGTCGGTAGTCGAAAAGTAACTTTCCAGCTCGCGGCTGATGTTTGCCAGCGAGCTGTCCAGCCCCGGTTTGACTGATAACAACGGCAAAGGATTGAATTGCGCCTGCACGTTCGCCCTTTACAACTTGAAGCCCGAAACCGAGCTGTTTAGTTCGGAAGCCAGACTTTCCAGTTGGACAACCGAGGTGTTGGTACGCTGGGTACTTTGCGAAGTCTGCTCGGTAATCTTCAGAATATCGTTCATGACGTCCGCCACTTCGCTCGCCATGTCGGTCTGTACCTGTGTTGACACCGAGATACTGTTCACCAAGTCGGCCAGTTCGCGCGTGGATTTTTCAATCTCGCGCAGCGCCTGACCTGCCGCATTGGAAAGCTGCGCTCCGTCGACCACGCCCTGGGTACTTTTTTCCATAGCCGCCACGGCATCCTGCGTATCGCTTTGAATGGTTTTTACCAACATACCGATCTGCTTGGTCGCATCGCCGGAACGTTCCGCGAGGCGCTGAACTTCCTCCGCAACCACCGCGAAGCCGCGTCCCGCCTCGCCTGCTGATGCCGCCTGAATAGCGGCATTCAGCGCCAGCACGTTGGTCTGTTCGGTAATGTCCGAGATCAGATCCACGATTTCACCGATCTCCTGCGAGCTTTCACCCAGTCGCTTGATGCGCTTGGCGGTCTCCTGAATCTGTTCGCGGATGCTGTCCATACTGGACACCGAGTTCTGCACCGCGAGTGTGCCGCGTTCAGTCACTTCAAGCGTCCGTCGCGCCACCTCGGAAGACTGCGACGCACTGCTGTCGACTTCCTGAATGGATTTGGTCATCAGTTCCACCGCGCCGCCGGCACTGCGAATCTCGTCCGCCTGTTTCTGCGCCGCGTTCATCAGTTCCTTGGTCACCGCACCGGCTTCACCCGTCGCGCGTTCAACTTCCTGCGAAGTCGTCATCACGCGCGCTACCAGCTTGCGCAACTCGTCGGTAGTGTAGTTAACCGAGTCGGCAATCGCGCCGGTGATGTCTTCTGATACCGTCGCGCGTATGGTCAGGTCGCCTTCGGCCAAGTCTGACAGTTCGTTCATCAAGCGCAAAATGGCCTGTTGATTGCTGCGGTTGGTTTGCCCCGCCTCACGTTCGCGGCGTTTCGATTCGTCCAGGTAAATCTTGGAGAGCAACAACAATATCAGCAGCAGCATGCCGCCGGAGAAGAACACGATGAAGCCGGTAATGCGGCCCGCCATCGAATTCTGATAGTTGTTCACCACGTTTTGTGTGGCCGACAGCAACTTGTCGCCTTCTTCCAGCACCCTGCGACCCGCCAGACGCGAGGTCAGCACATCGCCTGCGTTGGCGGCGATGAAACCCACAACGGACTGGTATCCTTCAAAGTCGTCGCGCAGCAACATCACTGTCGCATCGCGTTGCGGCATCTCGGCAAGCAATGCCTGTGCTTCGCGAATCTTGGGCTCCAGCCCCGGCAAGTCTTCTGTCGAAGCTGAAGTCAGCACCATCTGCACCGCACTGGTGATCTGCTCGATCAGGCGGTTCAACCGGTCAGCCTTTTTTGCATAAGAAGGAGCAGCGCGCTCTGCGACCTGGTTTGCCAGGTTCAGCATATCGCGCTGACCTGCCGCTCCGCGCTCCAGCGTCACCAGCAGTGGACGCCCTTTTTCCAGTTCGTCCAGCGCTGTGCCCATACGCTTCCAGTGAGCCAGCAATATGTCCAGCGAATCGCGTGCAATGCCTTCCGTTGCAGGAAAATTGTCATTGCCTTTGTCCAACGCTTCCAGAATGGAAGAAAATTCGGCACGTGTTGTTTCCAGATCCTCAAATGCCTCGGAATCACCGGAGAAACTGGCGGCAGCGTCTTTGGCCACACGCTGCGACAACATCAGCAGCTTGGAGGATTCCCCCACATAGCGCGTAGCATAGGTCGTGTCGCGGGTGTCTATATAAGTAAACGTGGCAGCAATGAACAGGAAAAGCAGCAGCAAAGCGCCGAGCACACGCAATTGCCTGTCGAAAGACTGGTTGCTAAACCATGGAATGCGGATCGTCTTGATCGCTGCCGCTTCCCTTTCGCCTTTCTTCACGAAACTCTGGCGAGCTTTTCTCGGTAAGCTGAACGGTAACTTAAAAGCCATTTTTTCTCCTCCTGAGCGCGACCTACGCCCCAATCTGTAAGAATTCCGGTTTCTGCAGCAATTGCGCCATTTCCAGTTTGCGCCACATTTGTCCTTCGCCATCCAGCAGGCGAACTTCTCCATACTGCTCGCTGGACTTCCAGTCTGTTGCATTGCGCAGTCCAAGCACGCGCGATACCAGCAGCCCCGCATTGAAGGCAAATTTCTGTCCTACCAGCAGTACGCGGCTTTGCCCTTCCAGCGAAGTCGGCGCACCACCATTGAAAGTTCCGAGATCAACGATACTGTAAAGGTTGCCGCGCACATTGGCGACGCCGCAATACCACGGCTTGGTCAACGGCACTTTGGTCAGTGGCGGCGGAGACAGAACTTCGCTGATATCCGACATTTCGACCAGCCACAATTCATTCCCCACCTGCACACCCAAAGTGGACACACGACTGCTTCCCCCCGCCACCTGGGCTTGCAGACGATCCAATACGCCTTGCTGGAATTCGCGCAGGTTGAAGCGTTTTGACATATCGAGCCGGTGCCTACTAGCTTAGTGCTGCAATCTTGCTGAGCAATTCAGCTGCATTGATCGGCTTCGTTATGTAGTCCTTCGCCCCCTGGCGCAGGCCCCATATCTTGTCTGTTTCCTGCCCCTTGGTCGTGCAGATAATGATCGGAATATGTTGCGTCGCAGGATCGCGAGTAATTGTTTTGGTTGCCTGAAAACCATTCAATCCCGGCATCACCACATCCATCAGGATGAGATCGGGCAATTCGGATTTGGATTTCTCCACGGCGTCTTCGCCGCTTTCGGCATACACCACCATAAATCCTTTTTTTCCCAAGATGTCGCCCAATACGTGGCGCTCAGTCGCGGAGTCATCCACGACCATCACTTTATTAATTGCCATATTCCATTCCTTGTGAGTGCTTTGATGTATGCATTGTGACTGCTTCGATTAAACTTTTCTTGCTGAATGGTTTGGTCAGGTACTGGTCGGCGCCGACCAGCTTGCCGCGGGCGCGGTCGAACAGGCTGTCCTTGCTGGTCAGCATGACTACCGGCGTATTCTTGAATTCGAGATGGTTCTTGATCAGCGCGCAGGTCTGGTACCCGTCCAGCCGCGGCATCATGACATCGACAAAAATGATGTCGGGCTTGTTGTCGACCACCTTGGACAAGCCGTCGAAGCCATCTTCCGCCAGAATGACCTTGCAGCCCGCCTGTGACAAAAATATCTCACCGCTTCGACGTATGGTGTTGCTGTCGTCGATTAGCACCACACGGATACCAGCCAGACCTTCGCCCAATTTGTCACCTTTTCCCTGATTGATCGACGTTCGCACTTGCGGCGAACACCCCTCCACCCCAGATGCTACCGCATTTGTCCTATGGGGTTCAATGTTTTAGCGCTTTAGCGCTTCCAAAATGCCGGAGTAAACAAGATCAGCACTGTAAAAATCTCCAGTCGCCCGATCAACATTGCCGCGGTGCACACCCAGACCTGAAAGTCTGTCAGCACCCCGAAATTGCTTGCCGGGCCCACCACGCCCAGCCCTGGACCCGCATTATTGATGCACGCAATCACGGCGGAAAAGGACGAGATGAAATCCAGCCCGCTGATTAACAGTGCGAATGTCATGGTCGCTATGCTCATGAAATACAGGAAGATAAAGCCCAGCACAGCAAACACGATGTTATTGGCCACCACTTGTCCGCCGATTTTCATCGGATTCACTGCCGACGGATGCAGTAGCTTGAGAAACTCGCGCCCCGCCTGCTTCACCAGCACCAAGGTGCGTATCATCTTGATACCGCCGCCGGTCGAACCGGAACTTACCGCGATACAACTCAATAACAACATCCACATCGGGGCAAAGGTCGGCCACTTGTTGAAGTCCGCGCTGGCAAAACCGCAGTCGGTTGCCATGGAGACCAGATTGAAACTGGCATAACGAAGTGCCGTCCAGAAACTGGGGTAAATGCCCTGCCACCATAAAAACAGGGTTATCCCCAGGCAACTGCCGAGTATCAGTGTCAACATTGCTGTCGCTTCCGCATCGTGCAGGTAGACCCTGAGGCTCTTGCCGCGCCAGGCCAGAAAGTGCGTAGCGAAGTTCATCGCTGCCACCAGCATGAACACGATCAGCACAAACTCGATGGCGGGCGAGTTGAAATAGCCGACGCTGGCGTCATGCGTGGAAAAGCCGCCTAGTCCCATCGCGGCGAAGGCGTGGCAAACTGCATCAAACCAGGTCATGCCTGCCAGTTTCAACGACACGATGCAGGCCAGTGTGATACCCGCATACACCAGCCACAGGTTGCGAGCCGTCTCGGTGATGCGTGGCGTGAGTGCAGTATCCTTCATTGGTCCAGGGGTTTCGGCCTTGAACAATTGGCGTCCGCCTATGCCCAGCAGCGGCAACACCGCCACTGCGAGCACGATGATGCCCATACCGCCCAGCCAGATCAATTCGTGTCGCCACAGATTGATCGAAGGCGGCAAATAATCCAGCCCGGTAAGCACCGTAGCGCCGGTAGTAGTCATGCCGGACATGGTCTCGAAATACGCATGGGTAAACGACAAACCGTTGATCACCAGCAACAGAGGAAAAGTCGCCACCGCAGGCATTGCTGTCCACATCGCTACCACCAGCAAGTAGCCGTGACGAATGGAGAGTTCGCCCTTGTAACGGCGCGTCAACAGCCACATCAGCACGCCGGTGCCGGCTGTCCACAACATTGCCAGCAGGAAATCCTCCAGCGTGTCGTCGTGGTAGATGAGCGAGGTCACGATAGGCAATACATAACTGGTGCTGAACACCACCAGCATCAGCCCCAATGCATGAAAAACCGTGAGGGCGCGCCGCATCAGAAGAAACCGACGTTAACCTGAAAGAGTTTCTCGACCTTTTTCACCATCTTCTTGTCGACAACAAAGATGATCACATGGTCTTGCGCTTCAATCACCATATCGTGATGCCCCATGATGACCGTATCCCCGCGCACCAGGGCGCCGATGGTGGTGCCCTCGGGCAGATCGATCTCGGCAATTGTGCGCCCAACCACGCGTGAGGATTCGCGGTCGCCGTGCGCCACCAGTTCCAGCGCTTCCGCCGCGCCGCGCCGCAGGGAGTGCACTGCCGCCACATCGCCCTGCCGCACGTAAGCCAGCAGAGAACCGATGGTGACCTGCGCAGGAGACAGCGCAATGTCTATCTCACCGCCCTGCACCAGATCGACGTAAGCACTGCGATTGATGAGTGCGAGCACTTTGCGCGCTCCGCGCCGCTTGGCCAGCAGCGCGGACATGATATTGTTTTCGTCGTCGTTGGTGAGCGCGCAGAACACATCGATCTCGTTGACATTTTCCTCCTGCATCAGCTTTTCGTCCGTTCCGTCACCGTTCAACACCAGCGTGTTGGTCAGCTCCCCGGCCAATCTCTGGCAGGCTTTCTTGTTGAATTCGATGATCTTGACGTGGTAGTCGTTCTCCAGCGCTTTCGCCAGACGCCGTCCGATGTTGCCGCCACCAACGATCATGATGCGCTTGGCCGGCTTGTCCATGCGACGCATCTCTTTCAGCACACGGCGAATGTTGTCGGATGCCGCAATGAAGAATATTTCGTCACCATCCTGCACGATGGTGGTGCCCTCGGGCATGATCGCGCGATCCTGGCGAAAGATCGCCGCCACGCGTGCCTGCACCTGCGGCATGTGGGTGCGCAGGTAGCTCAGCGGTTTGCCCACCAGCAACCCGCCCTCAAATGCGCGCACCGCCACCAGCGATACCCTGCCCTCGCCAAACTCCAGTACCTGCAAAGCCTCGGGGAATTCGATCAGCTTGGTGATGTACTCGGTCAGGATCTGCTCGGGACAGATGGAGAAATCCACGCAAAAGTTTTCTTTGCTGAACAACTCCTCACGCTTGAGGTAATCCACAGTGCGGATGCGGGCGATGCGCGTCGGAGTGTTGTAAAGAGTGGAAGCCAGTTTGCATGCAACCAGGTTGACCTCGTCGCTTTGCGTCACTGCCAGCAGCATGTCGGTGTCGGCAATACCGGCCTGTTCCAGCGTGGAAGGATGTGCGGCATTGCCGGTCAGCGTGCGCAGGTCCAGTCTGTCCTGTAGCAGACGCAGCTTGTCGCCGTCCGAATCGACCACGGTGATGTCGTTGGCCTCGCCGACCAGATTTTCTGCCACCGTCGAGCCGACTTGCCCTGCGCCCAGAATGAGGATTTTCACGCTTCGCCTCTCCACTTGATCGAACAGCCCATGCTGGCGATCTGCTCGCGCGGCCCCTGCCCGGTTTTTGCCGCCTGCAACATGGCGTTAAACAGGTCGCGCGGCGCATCCGGCACGGCCTCCTTGCGCGAAGCATCCAGACGGCCGCGGTATTGCAGTTCGAGATTGGCGTTGAAACCGAAGAAGTCCGGCGTACACACAGCGCCGTAATCCTTGGCGATCTGTTGCGTCTCATCCCACACGTAGGGGAAAGGATAACTGTACTGTTGCGCAATGAGCTTCATGTTGTCGAACGAATCCTCCGCATAGTCGGCAGGATCGTTGGACATGATGGCGATGCTGTTGATGCCGTGCTGTTGCAATTCACGCACATCGCGGATGATGCGGTCACGCACGGATTTGACATAGGGACAATGGTTGCAGATGAACATCAGCAGCAGGCCGTTCTTGCCGCGCGCGCTTTCCAGCGTATGGCGTTTGCCATCCACACCTGGCAGGTCGAATGGCCGGGCTTTCCAGCCGAACTCACATAAAGGGGGTTGTAGACTGACCATGATGTTCTCTCCCGGAATATCTACGTTTTTATTCTGGCCGTTATATTATCACGCCCGTCCCGTCGCCCTTTACCGACCATGTCTGCGCCAAGATTCTACTGCCCGCCGCCGTTGCCCCTGAGCACCAATTACGAGTTGCCGCCGGAGGCCGCCCATCATGCCAGCAGGGTATTGCGTTTGCGTGTCGGCGATGCGGTGCAGATTTTTGACGGGCTGGGCAACGCGCTCGATGCCACCATCAATGCCATCAGCGGCAAACATGTCATGCTCGGCAACCTGCAGACTTTCATGGGACAACCCGAATCCGGTCTGCACATCGTGCTGGCGCAGGCTATGTGCACCAGCGACAAGATGGACTGGGTGGTACAGAAAGCCACCGAACTGGGCGCGGCCGAGATCGTGCCGGTGCAAACACAACGCAGCGTGGCGAAACTCACCGGTGCACGTGCCGACAAGCGCACCGAGCACTGGCGCAACGTCACCGTCTCCGCCTGCGAGCAATGTGGTCGCAATACGTTGCCACAAATGCACGTGCCGCAAGACCTTGGAACCTGGCTCAACGAGATGCGTCACACTCCAGGCGGCAAGTTCATCCTGCTGCCGGGCGGCGCCAGCAACCTGCACGCCCAGCCCAAACCGCAAGGCCGCGCCATCCTGTTGATCGGACCCGAAGGCGGCTTCACCACCGACGAAGCCAACGTCGCCCAACAGGCCGACTTCGCCCCCATTCTGCTTGGGCCGCGCGTGCTACGCACCGAAACCGCTGCCATTGCCGGCATTGCAGCACTGCAAACGCTTTGGGGGGACTTCAACTAGTCGGTCTGTTCGACAAGGAATAAGTCCGACTACGCACCTGATATATACCCCTCTATCAGCCATCACGCCCATTGTTTCAGGGGTTTGCAATATAATGTCCCTGCAAATACTTTGCGTGCTCACCCCCGACCGAGGAGTCAACCGACCGCCATGCCTGCCACCGCTGCCCATTCTTCGCCCGATTTCGTTGCGTGGTTTCGTTCCGTTGCGCCGTATATCAACGCATTTCGCGGCAAAACCTTTGTCGTGGCCTTTGGCGGCGAGGTGGTGGCGGACGGCAAGTTCGTCGAGTTGACGCACGATTTCAACCTGCTGGCGGCGCTAGGCATACGCTTGGTGCTGGTGCATGGCGCGCGGCCGCAGATCGAGCAGCGGCTCACGCAGGAAAATATCGAAGGCGCCTATCACCACGGCATTCGCCTTACCGATGCCGAGACCATGCAATGCGTAAAGGAAGCGGTCGGCCGCGTGCGGGTAGAAATCGAGGCGCTGCTGTCGGTCGGTTTGGCCAATTCGCCGATGGCCAACGCGGATATCCGCGTGGCGGGCGGCAATTTCATTACCGCGCAGCCCATCGGCGTAATCAACGGCGTTGACCTGATGCACACCGGCTGTGTGCGCAAGGTGGATGTTGCTGCGCTGAAAGACCGCATGGAGTTTGGCGAAGTTGTGCTGCTGTCGCCGCTGGGTTATTCGCCCACGGGCGAGGTGTTTAATCTCACACTGGAAGATGTAGCCACGGCGACCGCCATTGCGCTGGATGCGGACAAGCTGATCTTCCTGGCCGATACCGACGGCGTGCATGCCAAGGACGGCGAGCTGCTGAAAGAATTGACTGTCGTCGAAGCAAACAAGATCCTTTCCGGCAAACGCAAGCTGCCGGACGATGTGGGGCTGTACCTGCCCTGCGCCGTACGCGCCTGCGAGGCGGGTGTGGCGCGGACGCATCTGGTCAGCCGCCATACCGACGGTTCCCTGTTGCAGGAGTTGTTCAGCGACGAGGGCATTGGCACCATGGTGGTGGAAAGCACGCTTAACACCCTGCGCGATGCAACCATCAAGGATGTCGGCGGCATCCTGCAATTGCTGCAGCCGCTGGAAGCCGAGGGTATTCTTGTGCGGCGTTCGCGCGAGTTGCTGGAGCAGGAGAT
>CAYOJU010000058.1:0-18022 GCA_964404355.1 uncultured Sideroxydans sp.
ACAAGAAACAGGTGCAAGTGTCCTGGAACTATCTGGATGAGGACGGCACCATGCTTGGTCAGCAAGTCACCCCGCTGGATCGCGTCGGCCTCTATGTGCCCGGCGGCAAGGCGGCTTACCCGTCTTCCGTGCTGATGAATGCCTTGCCGGCCAAAGTGGCGGGGGTGCTTGAACTCGTCATGGTCGTACCCACGCCGGACGGCGTGAAGAATCAACTGGTGTTGGCAGCAGCCTATCTGGCAGGTGTGGATCGCGTGTTTACGATCGGTGGTGCTCAGGCCGTGGCGGCTCTGGCCTATGGTACGGAGACCATCCCCAAGGTGGACAAGGTCGTCGGTCCCGGCAATGCCTATGTGGCTTCCGCCAAGCGCCGCGTGTTTGGCGTGTGCGGCATTGATATGATCGCGGGCCCGTCCGAGATACTGGTCATCTGCGACGGCAAGACCGACCCGGACTGGGTGGCGATGGACCTGTTTTCGCAGGCAGAACATGACGAACTGGCGCAAGCCATCCTGCTGTCACCGGATGTTGCCTTTATCGATGCCGTGGCAGCGAGCGCCAACAAGCTGCTGGAACAGATGCCGCGCAATGCCATCATCCAGACCGCGCTGGAGAACCGCGGTGCGCTTATCCATGTCGCCGACCTGGACGAAGCCTGCCGCATCAGCAACCGTATTGCGCCGGAACATCTGGAACTGTCCGTAGGCGACCCGCAGACGTGGCTGCACAAGCTTAAACACGCCGGCGCCATCTTCATGGGGCGCTACACCTCCGAATCGCTGGGGGACTACTGTGCGGGCCCCAATCACGTTCTGCCTACCTCAGGCACGGCGCGTTTTTCATCACCTTTGGGGGTGTACGACTTCCAGAAGCGCAGCAGCCTGATCCAGGTTTCCCCCAAAGGAGCCCAAAAATTAGGCGAAATAGCCTCTACATTGGCTCTGGGCGAGGGTTTGCAGGCTCATGCCCAGTCCGCCCTGTACCGAAAAAATCCCGCATAAATCCATTATTTGGGCGCAGCCACCCGCAAGGAGTAGGCCGGTGGGTACCCGGCGGCTTTGCCGCCACCCATCCGCACGCGGCGTTGTGCAGTTCTCACTTCCTCGTCTACCCAGAACGGTTGTGGCTACGACGTAACCTGAAGGTAAGTCTTCGCCGAAACTCGCTTTGCTCGTTTTCTCGGTCGTTGCGCGCTGCACGCCTTGCGCCGCATCCCAAAAATCTGGATTTCTGCGGGTTTTTAGGGGATTTCAAGATATTGGCGAACTTCGGGTTGTGTCTTTGCGGGGGTTTATGTAGAATCCGCGCCTCTTTGAAAAATGGTTGGAGTGATTGTCATGGCACGCGTCTGTCAAGTAACCGGGAAAAAGCCCATGGTGGGCAACAACATCTCCCATGCAAACAATAAAACCAAGCGCCGTTTCTTGCCGAATCTGCAACGCCGCCGCTTGTGGGTAGAGTCTGAAAACCGTTGGGTCGCTTTGCGCCTGACCAATGCTGGTCTGCGCACCATCGACAAGAACGGCATCGACGCCGTCCTGTTTGAGATGCGTGCTCGCGGCGAAAAGATCTAAAGGAGAATTACTGTGGCAAAAGGCGCACGCGAAAAGATCAAATTGGAATCCTCCGCAGGTACGGGGCATTTCTACACGACTAACAAGAACAAACGCACCACCCCGGAAAAACTTGAATTCATGAAGTTTGACCCGGTGGCGCGCAAGCACGTTGCATACAAGGAAACCAAGCTGAAGTAATTCAGTGTAGTTCTGGTGTGTAAAAGAAAAACCCGCGAATGCGGGTTTTTTTGTTTAGTGGGTTTGCTGGCAGGAAAGCTATTTCTTCGGAGGAATGGACAGTATGAAATTGACGATACTGGTAATTTCCTTCAAGTGAGTGCCGCTGAAATCGATGGGCGCCATTGGAATGTATTCATTCCACTCGCCTTTGCCTCCCTTTGAAATCTTCTTTACCAGCCCTGGCACGAGAGCCAGTTTCTCCCCAGCGCTATTGATGTTGAATCCCTTGTAGATATAACTTGTCTGGCCGCGGTAGCGGTCAGCAACATTCTGCCATGAGGGTCCGAATTTGGTTCGTTCCCATCCGTGGCAACCATCGCATCCCAGCGCTTTTACCTGTGCCTGTATCGCAGGTGGAATTGCAACTCCAGGGGCGTCTGCAGCATGTGCGGACATGCTGATCAGCATTGATGCGAGCACTAGTGTCATTGTTCTTGCCATGTCACAGCCTCCTTTTTTTCTGATTTGATTATTTCAGCCCTGCTTGAATATATCACTATTACTATTGCCGGGTTCATTGGCAGGGAGGGTTTTCCTTGTCGGGATGATGACTACTTACGGGCCCAGTCCTGTGCTTCGGCGTAATCGCTGAATGCACGGATATCGGCATCCACGAACAGACGCGACAGCCAGGCCTGCCAGGTGAGCCATTGGTCGTCGGTAACAACGGCGATCTTGTTGAAGTCGTGGTTGTGTTCGCGCCGGAAAAACTTGAGTTCTTCCCATGCGACGTCCGGAGTGTAGGCGAGCATGCCGCGCAGGTCGAACAGCAGGTTGATCTTGCCGGGCGCTTTGAGTTTGTACAGCGCGTGTTCTTCGAATTGCTTGAAATCGGTAATCGTGAATTCGCCCATGACGGCGATGTTGACGAGCGTATTGTTTTCTTCGATGGTGATCATTTTCCTGCTCCTGCGTTTGTTGGTGCCAGACGCAAGCTTAACATGCCGCTGGCGATGATGAGCGCTATGCCGAGCCATGCGCTCAAACTCAGCAATTCATGCCAGAACAACAGGCCGAATAATGCCGAGAACACGATTGTGCTGTAGGCCAGACTGCCCACCACCAGCGTCTGGCCGGTGCGGTAGGCTCGGGTCATGGCGAGCTGCGCAAACGTGGCAGAAGCGCCAATGGCGGCGAGCAAGGGAAGATCGGATAGCGAAATAATATGCAGACTGCCCGTCAGTATCCACATTCCGCTGACCAGGGCGGAAATCAGGTTGAAATAAAATACCACGCGAGTTCCCGGTTCGCCCAGATGACCAAGATGACGCACATTGAGCAGGGCGACCGCTGCCAGGAGTCCGGAGAGGAGTCCGAGCAAGCCGGACAGGAGCTGGTCGTGTGCCAGAGTCGGGTGCAGTAATAACACAACACCCATAAAGCCGACTGCCAAGGCGCTGCTCAAAGGAAGGTGGAATTTCTCTTTCAACACCAGCACGGTCAGTATGGAGATGAACAACGACGAGGTGTAATTGAGCGTAATCGCGGTTGCAAGGGGCAATGCGCTGATGCAATAGAAGAACAGCATCATGGCGATCGTGCCGGATAGTCCGCGCCAGAGGTGACTGCGCCAATGGCGGGTGGACAATGTAATTTTCGCGCGGCGCAACATCGCGTACAAAATGAACAGGCCGAACAATGAGCGATAGAAGACCAGTTCACTAATGGAAAAATGCACCGCGCCGTATTTGACCAGTACTCCCATGCAGGCGAACAAAAGACCTGCAACCAACATCCAGAGTGCGCCCACTATGGTTACTTCAGGTGCGGTTCGAGGTTGCGGCGCAGGAATTCATGGAAGTGCAGCATGCCGTCTTCGGTCGGCGACTGGTATGGACCGGCTTCCTCAACGCCCTGTTTGTACAAGGCGCGGCGACCCTGGTGCATGCGCAGGCAGATGATGTCGTCTTCCACCGCGGTTTCGCGGTAAGCCTTCTTCTCGGCCTCGATGTATTCGCGCTCGAACAGCACGATATCCTCGGGATAGTAGAACTCGACGATATTGGTGCAGGCATCCGTGCCGCGCGGCACCACGGTGCTCACCACCAGTGTGTTCGGGTACCACTCCACCGTGATGTTGGGATAGTAGGTCAGCCAGATCGCGCCATATTTCGGCATCTCGCCCTTGCCGTAGCGGTGAATCTGCTTGGCCCATTGTTCGTAGACCGGGCTGCCGGCCTTGCGGTGCAAGTCGTTGATGCCCACGGTCTGCACGCTGAACTGTTCGCCGAATGTCCACTTGAGGTCGTCGCAATTGACCAGTTGTCCCAGTCCCGGGTGGAACGGCACCACATGGTAATCCTCCTGATAGACCTCAATGAAGGTCTTCCAGTTAAAGTTGTACTCATCCACTTCCACGCGATCCAGCATGTAGCCGGAGAAATCGATCTCATTGAACGCGGGCATATTCGCCAGATCCCTGGCGATGTCGCGTTTTCCGGCGAACAGCAGACCTTTCCAGTTTTGCAGCGGGGTCTTGTTCAGGTGCAGGCAAGGATTGTTGGGGAAATGCGGCGCGCCGATCAGCTCGCCGTCGTTCTTGTAAGTCCAGCGATGCAACGGACATACAATGTTCTTGGCGCTACCGCGCCCTTCCAGCATGGTGGCTTGGCGGTGGCGGCAGATGTTGGAAAGCAGCTCCACGCCGCCTTCATTGCGCACCAGCATCTTGGCTTTGTCCATCCAGTCGATCACGTGATAGTCGCCCAGATTCGGCACCATCAACTCGTGTCCGACATAAAGCGGCCCGGCATCAAGCAGCACGCGCTGCTCGATTTCCAGTACTTTTGGATCAAAATACCAGCGCAGCGGCGGTTGTGACGAGACCGGATTGAATTGCTTTGCTACAGCTATTTCGGACATACCCACTCTCTCTGTGAATACGGGTTTCAAGGGGCAGGGATTGTCCCCGAAATCATATGGGGGGGCAACAAAAATTGGCTCTGTGTCGGGGCCTTGGGTAAAATGCCGCCCTTACGCAGTCAATGATGCATTCGGGAACCCAAATGGCGGCAAAACCCAACAAGACACAGAGTTTCGAAACGGCCTTGGCCGAGCTGGAACAAGTGGTGGCGGACATGGAGTCCGGCAAGCTGACGCTGGAAGACTCGCTGGCGGCCTACAAGCGTGGGGCGGAACTGTTGTCGTTCTGCCGTTCCCGCCTGGATGACGCGCAGCAGCAAGTACGCGTGCTGGAAGAAGGTGTATTGAAGGATTTTACCGCTTCGGGCGAAGCGAATTAACGATGTCTGACTTCTCTTCCTGGGTCTCCGCCCATCAATCTCTTTTTGAAGTTGTTTTAAAGCGACTGTTGCCGCAGGCGGAGGCGACGCCGCAACGCCTGCATGCCGCCATGCGTTACAGTGTACTGGACGGTGGCAAGCGCGTGCGCCCGTTGCTGGCTTATGCGGCAGGGGAGCTGAGTAACGCGCCGGTTGAGCGCGTCGAGATTGCTGCTGCCGCCGTTGAACTCATTCATGCCTATTCGCTGGTGCACGATGACATGCCCTGCATGGACGACGACGTCCTGCGCCGCGGCAAGCCGACCTGCCATGTCGAATATGACGAAGCCACAGCACTGCTGGTGGGCGACGCGCTGCAAAGCCTGGCCTTCCAGTTGTTGTCCGAACATCGTCTGAGCGACGATCCGGCCAGACAATTGCAGATGGTAAAACTGCTGGCCGTGGCCAGCGGTTCGCGCGGCATGGCGGGCGGGCAGGCCATCGACCTGTCCAGCGTGGGCAAGCAACTTACGCTGCCGGAGCTGGAGCAGATGCACATTCACAAGACCGGCGCGCTGATCCGCGCGGCCATTTTGCTCGGTGCATATTGTGGCAATATGAACCAGACCCAACTCGACAAGCTCGACCACTACGGCAAATGCATGGGATTGGCGTTCCAGGTAGTGGATGATGTACTGGACAGCGAAGCGGACACGGCCACGCTGGGCAAGACGGCGGGCAAAGATGCCGACAATAACAAGCCGACTTATGTCACTCTGCTCGGAGTACCTGCAGCAAAACAAATGGCAGCGGAACTGCACCGCGATGCACTGGACGCATTGACTGAATTCGGAGCGGCAGCCCGGCGCTTGCGCGAGCTGGCCGACTTCATCGTGATGAGAAAGTATTAATGTTCAAGCTACTGGAAACCATCAACTCTCCGGATGACCTGCGCAAGCTGGAGCGCGACCAGCTGCCGCAACTGGCGTCCGAATTGCGCGAATTCCTGATCGAGTCGGTGAGCAAGACCGGCGGACATCTTGCGTCCAACCTCGGCACGGTCGAATTGACCATTGCGTTGCACACCATTTTCAACACCCCGGAAGACAAGCTGGTGTGGGATGTGGGGCACCAGACCTATGCGCACAAGATGCTGACCGGGCGCCGTGCCGCAATGAGCGGCCTGCGCATGAAAGGTGGCATCGCCGGTTTTCCCAAACGCGATGAGAGCCCGTTCGACACCTTCGGTACAGGCCATTCAAGCACCTCCATTTCCGCTGCGCTGGGCATGGCGGTCGCCGCCAAGTTGCGCGGCTCGGATGAACGGGCGGTTGCCATCATAGGCGACGGTGCACTGACCGGCGGCATGGCGTTCGAAGCATTGAACAATGCGGGCGCGATCGATGCCAACCTGCTGGTGATCCTCAACGACAACGACATGTCCATCTCGCGCCCGGTCGGCGCACTGAACAACTATCTCGCAAAACTGATGTCCGGCCGTTTTTACGCCGCGATGCGGCGTGGCAGCGAAAAAGTGCTGAAGGGTATGCCGCCGGTGCTTGAATTCACCAAGCGCGCCGAAGAGCATATTAAAGGCATGGTGACACCGGGCACGCTGTTCGAGGAGTTTGGTTTCAACTACATTGGCCCCATCGACGGACACGATATCAATGTTCTGCTGGATACCCTGAGCAACATCCGCAAACTGCAAGGCCCGCAGTTCCTGCATATCGTCACTCAGAAGGGCAAGGGCTATCCGCTTGCCGAAGAGGACTGTCAGCTGTACCACGGCGTCGGCAAGTTCGACCGCAGCAACGGTATCGTTGCCAAGTCCGGCGCGAATCCGACCTATACCGAAGTGTTCGGCAAGTGGCTGTGCGACATGGCGGCGCAGGATGAAAAACTGGTCGGCATTACGCCCGCCATGTGCGAAGGTTCGGGCATGCCGGAGTTCGCGGAGAAATTTCCCGAGCGCTATTTCGACGTCGGCATTGCCGAGCAGCATGCACTCACCTTCGCCGCAGGTCTGGCATGCGAAGGCTACAAGCCGGTGGTGGCGATCTATTCCACTTTTCTGCAGCGCGCCTACGACCAGCTCATCCACGACATCGCCATCCAGAATTTGCCGGTCATGCTGGCTATTGACCGCGGCGGCCTGGTCGGCGCGGATGGTGCGACCCACGCCGGCAGCTTTGATCTTTCCTATTTGCGTTGCGTGCCCAACCTGACGGTTATGACACCGGCGGACGAGAACGAATGCCGCCAGATGTTGAGTACCGCGTTCCAGCTCGGCACGCCCAGCGCGGTGCGCTATCCGCGAGGTACCGGCCCCGGCGTGGCAATGCAGGCGAATTTGCAGGCCTTGCCCGTGGGCAAAGGTGAGGTGAGGCGCGAAGGGCACAATGTCGCCATTCTCGCGTTCGGCTCCATGCTGGCACCCGCGTTGCAAGCCGCAGAACAGCTTGATGCCACGGTTGCCAACATGCGCTTCGTCAAACCGCTGGACGAGGAACTGGTACTGAAACAGGCGCGTGAACACGCGTTACTGGTCACGGTGGAAGAGAATGTCGTGCAGGGCGGGGCAGGCAGTGCCGTGGCCGAGTGCCTGACGCGGCACGGGCTGCATATCGCCATACTGCATCTGGGTTTGCCCGACGCGTTCCTGGAGCAGGGCAACCCGGCAGAGATGCTGGCCGATTGCGGCCTGGATGGAGCGGGGATTGCTCGCTCCATTCTGGAAAGAACAGTTAATTGACTTGCCCGACAACTACTGTCGGGTATTTGCTATAATTCACTACAAACATTACACAGAGAGTTCGCCATGAATTCCGTCACAGCCCCTATCGCAGACGTACAAAGCAGTGCCGACACCCGCCATCTGGCGATCAACAAGGTCGGCATCAAGAGTATCCGCCACCCCGTTGTTGTCAGGGATAAGAGTGTGGGCGTACAGCACACCATTGCTACTTTCAACATGTATGTGCATTTGCCGCACAATTTCAAAGGCACGCATATGTCGCGCTTCGTGCAAATTTTGAATGAGCACGGTCGCGAGATATCGGTCGAATCCTTTGAAAGCATCCTGCGCGAGATGGTGGAAAAGCTGGAAGCGAAATCCGGCTACATCGAGATGGCTTTTCCTTATTTCGTCAACAAGACCGCGCCAGTCTCGGGTGTGCAGAGCCTGCTGGATTACGACGTCACCTTCATCGGCGAGATCGTCGAAGGCAAGTATCGCTTCACCATGAAGGTATTGGTGCCGGTAACGAGTCTGTGCCCCTGTTCCAAGGAAATCTCGGATCGAGGTGCGCACAACCAGCGTTCGCATGTCACCATCACCGTGCGCACCAAGCGCTCGGTATGGATCGAAGAGGTGGTGCGCTTCGCCGAAGAGCAGGCATCCAGCGAGCTCTATGGCCTGCTGAAACGTCCAGACGAGAAATTCATCACCGAACGCGCCTACGACAACCCCAAGTTCGTCGAGGACATGGTGCGTGACGTGGCGGCCGTGCTGAATGCGGACGAGCGTATCGAAGCCTATATCGTCGAGTCGGAGAACTTCGAGTCCATCCATAATCACTCGGCGTATGCGCTGATCGAGCGGGACAAAACCCAGGATTGAGGATGCGGCCGGTAGGATGGGTTGAGCGCAGCGATACCCATCAACTATCTTAATTAACGATGGGTATCGCTGCGCTGTGTCAATTCTGCATCGAGCTTGCTCGATTGCAGATTGCCTAACTTTGTTGCAACCCATCCTACGCAGTTTCCTATTTCGGGCTCTTGAAAAATAGCGCCACGCCCCCAGCTAGCTAAAACCAATTTTTTAAGGAGGTATCCATGACCGACAGCACCACCGCCAGCCGCGAAACGCTGGGATTCCAGACCGAAGTCAAACAGCTGCTGCAACTGATGATCCACTCGCTGTATTCCAACCGCGAGATTTTCCTGAGAGAACTGATTTCCAACGCATCCGATGCCTGCGACAAGCTGCGCTTCGAGGCGCTGCACAACGACGCGCTGTACGAGAACGCTTCCGACCTCAATATTCGCGTCAGCTTCAACAAGGAAGCGCGCACACTGACTATTGCCGACAGCGGCATCGGCATGAGCCGCGACGAAGTGATCTCCAACCTCGGCACGATTGCGAAATCCGGTACGCGCGAATTTTTTACCAAACTGTCCGGTGATCAGCAGAAAGATGCGCACCTGATTGGTCAGTTCGGCGTTGGCTTCTATTCCGCCTTCATCGTGTCCGACAAGGTATCCGTGCTGACCCGCCGTGCAGGCGAGAAGGCCGACCAGGGCGTGCGCTGGGAATCCGACGGCGGCGGCGAGTTCTCCATCGAGATGGTGGACAGGGCTGTGCGCGGCACCGAAATCACGCTGCACCTGCGCGAAGGTCAGGACGACCTGCTCGCCGGTTACAAACTGCGCGAGATCATCAAGAAATACTCCAACCACATCGTGCAACCCATCGTGATGCAGAAGGAAGAGTGGAAGGACGGCAAGTACGAAACGCTGGAGGAAGACGAGACCGTTAACCAGGCCTCTGCGTTGTGGGCGCGCAGCAAGAACGAGATCACCGAAGAGCAATACAAGGAATTCTACAAGCACGTCGGCCACGACTTCGATGACCCGTTGGCGTGGACGCATGCGCGCGTGGAAGGCAAACAGGAATACACGCAACTGCTGTACATCCCGGGCCGCGCTCCATTTGATATGTACGACCGTCAGGCACGCCACGGCATCAAGCTGTATGTGCGCCGCGTGTTCATCATGGATGACGCCGAACAACTGATGCCGCAATACATGCGCTTCGTGCGCGGTGTAGTGGATTCCGCCGATCTGCCGCTCAACGTGTCGCGCGAAATCCTGCAGGAATCGAAAGACATCGAAGCCATTCGCAAGGGCTGCACCGGCAAGGTGCTGGGCCTGCTGGCCGACCTGGCCGAGAACGACAAAGAGAAATATGCCAAGTTCTGGGCAGAGTTCGGCAAGGTGCTGAAGGAAGGTGTGGGCGAAGACTTCGCCAACAAGGACAAGATCGCCGTGCTGCTGCGCTTCGCCACCACCAAGGCTGACACGACGGAAGAAAGCGTGTCGCTGAAGGACTACATCGGCCGCATGAAAGACGGCCAGGAAAAGATCTACTACGTCACCGCCGACAGCTTCAATGCTGCCAAGAACAGCCCGCACCTGGAAGTGTTCCGCAAGAAAGGCATCGAAGTACTGTTGCTGTCCGACCGTGTGGACGAGTGGGTGGCGAGCAATCTGACCGAGTTTGAAGGCAAGCAACTGGTTTCTGTCGCCAAGGGTGGCCTCGATCTGGGCTCGCTGGAAGATGCAGCCGAAAAGCAGGAACAGGAAAAACAGGCTGACGAGTTCAAGGGACTCACCGACAAGATCAAGGGCAGCCTTGCCGACAAGGTAAAGGAAGTGCGCGTCACGCACCGCCTCACCGATTCACCGGCCTGTCTGGTGGCGGACGAGCACGATATCAGCGGCAACCTCGCGCGCCTGCTCAAGGCTTCAGGTCAGAAGATGCCGAATGCGCAGCCTATTCTCGAGATCAACCCAAAACATCCGGTGGTGTTGCGGCTGCAGAATGAGGATGCGCGTTTCGACGATTGGGCGGCGGTGCTGTTCGATCAGGCCTTGCTGGCCGAGGGCGGCCAGCTCGATGATCCGGCGGGCTTCGTCAAACGCGTGAACCAGTTGATGCTGGAAATGGGAAAATAAACTCAAAGCTTCCTTCTCCCGCAGGTGGGAGAAGGGTTGGGGATGAGGGTCTAAGCAATGAAGCTAGTTTGAATATTGCGCAACATCCCTCACCCTAACCCTCTCCCGCTTGCGGTAGAGGGAATTGTTGCGGGATATCAATAATTACGGACATCGAACATGAAACCCGTCGCCATCTTTCGCCATTCCCCCACCGAAGGCTCCGGCTACTTTGTTACCTTCCTCAATGAGCACGCCATTCCATGGCAACTGATCCGCATCGATGAGGGCGATGAAGTGCCCTTCGAGGCGCGGGACTATTCCGGCCTCGTGTTCATGGGCGGGACGATGAGTGTGAACGACGACCTGCCCTGGATACCCAAGTCGCTGGCGCTGATCCGCGAGGCGTACGCCAAGGACATTCCTGTGCTGGGACATTGTCTTGGCGGGCAGCTCATGTCCAAGGCGCTTGGCGGTGTGGTGACAAAGAATCCGGTGAAAGAACTGGGCTGGGGCAAGACCACGGTTTCCGACAATGCCATGGCACGCAAATGGTTCGGTGATATCCGCTCCTTTGATTCCTTCCACTGGCATGGCGAGACCTTCAGCCTGCCGCAAGACACGGTGCATCTGCTCGCCAGCGAGCATTGCGCGAACCAGGCCTTTGCCATCGGCAAACACCTGGCTTTGCAATGCCACGTCGAGATGACCAAACCCATGATCCTCGAATGGTGCAAGGGTGGCGCTGCAGAACTTGCTGCCAACGCCGGCAGTCCGGCAGTACAATCGGCACAGGCGATGCAGGCACAGATGCACGACAAGTTGCCGGACCTGCAACGTGTGGCAACGCAGCTGTACCGGTATTGGTTGCGCGGTCTGGCAAAGTAGGGGGATATCATGGCTTACATCGTTGGTGAAAATTGTATCCGCTGCAAATACACCGATTGTGTCGAAGTGTGTCCGGTGGACTGCTTCCGCGAGGGCGAGAATTTTCTGGTGATCGACCCGGATGAATGCATCGACTGCGCGCTGTGTGTGCCGGAATGTCCGGCGGGCGCGATCTATGCCGAAGAAGATTTGCCGGAAGATCAGAAGCCTTTTATTGCGCTCAATGCCGAACTCGCCAAACAGTGGAAGCCCATTGTGGCAAAGAAAGACGCGCCAGCCGATGCCGATGAATGGCTCAACGTGAAAGACAAACTCAAACTATTGAAGCGGTGAGCGTCTCCAGCGACTTCTTTGACCGTATCGCCAAGCGCATCCTGACTGCGCACGCGGCAGCGCTTCCCGATCTGCGCGGCATCACCATCCTCCTTCCCAATTTTCACGTCGCCCAACCGCTGGCGCGGGCGCTGATGCGCGCTGCGCAGCGTCCTGCCGCGCTGTTGCCCCAGATGGTGACCCTGAACGATTGGGCGCAGAGTGTATCGCTGGAAGGTGCTGTCGCTACCGATAGCCAGCGCAGTGCGATGTTGTACCAGCAACTGCGCAAGCAGCAATGGTTCGAGAACGCCGACCTGTGGAGCATGACGCAGGAATTGCTGGCGCTGTTTGATGAACTGACGCATTCACTCACCGACTTGCCGGACAGTGCGGAAGCCTTTGCTGTTGCCGTGCAGCAAGCCTATCAGGCGCGCAGGAATGAAACGCTGCAACTGGAAGCGCGGCTGGTGTTTGAGCTTTGGAACGTCATGCAAAGCGGCGCCGAGCTGGATATGGCGCGCGCCTATCAGCAACGTCTCGCAAAACTGGCAGCGCAGGCACGGCAACCGTTGTTCGTGCTGCGCACGTCGGACTGGACTGCACTGGAACAGCGTTTCCTTGACGAATTTGCCGGACATGCGCAGGTAGAAGTATTCGACCTGCGCGAAATGGACGAGCAATGGGGCAGTCTGCTGCTTGACTCATCCGTCGGTTTGCGCGAACAGCGCATTCCTCCGCTTGTTGGCAAACTGAAGTTCTTCGCCGCGACCAGCCTCGAACAAGAAGCCCGCGCCGCCGCCATGCAAGTGCGTTTGTGGCTTGCAGCAGGCAAACGCGACATCGCCATTGTGGCGCAGGACCGCGTAGTGGCGCGGCGCATGCGCGCCCTGCTGGAACGCGCCGAGATACTGGTGGCGGACGAGACGGGCTGGACCTTTGCCACCCTATCGGTGAGCACCGTACTGGACCGCTGGCTCACGGCGCTGCAAAGCGACTTCTACCATCACGACCTGCTCGACCTGCTCAAGTCGCCATTCATCTTCGCCGACATGACGGCGAGCGACCGCAAGTCGGTGGTGTATCAACTGGAGCAACTGCTGCGCAAGCAGGGTGTGGTGGCCGGTCTGGATAAATTCAGCACGCTGGCCGAGCATGAAATCATATTGCATCTACCGCTGGCCCGGTTACGTCAGGCGGCGGCACTTCTCGAACAGGACAAGAAGAAATCCCTGGCCGAATGGCTCGGGGCATTGCGTGAAAGCCTGAAAGTGCTCGGCATCGACAGCGGACTGCAGCAGGACGACGCGGGACAGCAGTTGCTGCGTGCACTGGAAACCCGGCAGCAGGAACTGGCGACCGATGATGGCCGCTACCGTTACGCCGAATGGCGGCGCTGGCTGGCGCAGCAGTTGGACACTGAAACCTTTCGTGACAGCAGCATCGACAGCACCGTGCGCTTCACCCACCTGGCAGCGACGCGCTGGCGCGCTTTCGACGCGGTGCTGCTACTGGGTTGCGATGCCGATCATCTGCCCAGCGTGGAAGACGGCGGACGCTGGTTCAACGACGCTGTGCGCAGCAGTTTGAACCTGCCCACACGCGGCACCCATGCCGACCGGCAACGCGACGACTTGCTTGGGTTGCTGGCGATGAACGATTGCGTGCTGGTCACCTGGCAAAAGGACAGGAACGGCGAAGCCGGCTTGCTCAGTCCCTATCTGGAAATGTTGCGCGATCTGCACACGCTGACCTATGGTGATGACCTGTCCGAGGATAAATTGCATGCGCATCTCGCTGCAGAAGAACAACGCACAGTCGATCTGGCGCCAGCGGAACAGCCCGCTCCCGGTGTGGTTGTCGGGAGCGTTCCCGCGGTCGTTTCCATCAGTGCCTACAATAGTTTGGTCGCCTGCCCCTACCAATACTATGCACGCCATATCCTGCGCCTGAACGAACTCGACGAAGTACAGGAGACGATCGAGAAGCGCGATTACGGCGAGCGGGTGCATGCCATCCTGCAGCGCTTCCATGAACGCTATCCGCAAGTCAGCGGGCAGGATGTGTCAGAGATGGACACAGCCTTGCGCAGGATTAGCAAGGAAGTGTTCGCTGACCTGCTGGCGCAGGATTTTGAGGCGCTTGCCTGGCTGGAGCGCTGGTACAAATCGTTGGGTGCCTATCTCGAATGGCAGACCGGGAACGAAGCACAAGGCTGGCGCTATGCCGGGGCGGAGAGCAAGTTCGATTGGCAACTGGAAGGCGTGCGCCTGCGCGGACGCATCGACCGACTGGACGTGCGCGGCGAAGAGAAACTTGTACTCGATTACAAGACCCAGGACACGCAAAAGCTGGCAAACAAGTTAAAAGAACCCGGTGAAGACGTGCAACTGGCGTGCTATGCCTACGCCCATGAAGCAGCGGATGCGGCCTTCGTCAGCATCGAGAATGGCAAAGTGAAGCTGGTTGAACCCAAACACGATGTGCCGCTACTGGCGCAACTCAACGCCGAACGTCTGGTGCACGTGATGGACGAGATACGAGGCGGGGCAGGATTGCCCGCGAACGGCATTGACCAGGTATGTACCCATTGCGAAATGCGCGGGGTGTGCAGGAAGGGGGAATGGACGGTATGAAATTAGTAAAAGTACCGTTCGGGCAGAGTAGATGCGGAGCATCGTATCGAAGCCTCTTCAACCTGTCCCTCGATACGGCTACGCCTACTCGGGACGAACGGGAGAGGGTGGATGACTAACCATATCGCCCTCGACCCCACCCGCAGCGTCGTCGTCGAAGCCTGTGCAGGCAGCGGCAAGACCTGGCTGCTGGTGTCGCGCATAGTCCGCTTGCTGCTGGACGGTGCGCAGCCTTCGCAGATCCTCGCCATCACCTTCACCCGCAAGGCGGCGCAGGAGATGCAGGCGCGCCTGCAGGTGTGGTTGCGCGATCTGGCGATGGGTGACGATGACTCGGTACGCAAGTTCTTCGCCGAGCGCGGACTGGACAAGCTGAGCGATGCGCAACTGCAGCGTGCCCGCACGCTTTACAGCAGCGTGTTGCTGGCGCAGCCCGGCATCACCATCAGTACCTTCCACGGCTGGTTCATGCAGGTCATGCAGCGCGCGCCGCTGAACGCAGATGTGATGCAGGGCATGAGTCTGCTGGAACGCGCCGGGGCAGAGCAGGAAGAAGCCTGGGAAGAGTTGCTGGAAGATATGCGCAAGCAGCCTGACAGCATTGTGGCGCGGCACATGCAATGGCTGTTCGGCGAATGCGGCCTGTTTAATACGCGCAACTTGCTGTTCAACTTCCTCGGCAAGCGCGCCGAGTGGTGGGCCTACACATCTCATCTCCCCTCGCCCGCAAGCGGGATAACCAGCGACTTGGCGGCTCTGCCGCCTAGTCGAATGGCTAGTAGTTCCACCAGAGGGGGCGGGGGTGAGGGTTCCGATTCAGTGGACTTCGCGTTAAATAATCTCCGCACCGACCTTGAAGTGGACATGGCGTTCGATCCGGTTGCGGATTGGGGTACGTGTAACTTTAGCGAGGAAATGTTATTCGCCTTCATTTTTCAGCTTACCCAAAACGGCACCGATGTTCAAAAAGCCAAGGCGAGCGAACTTGAGCGGGCGTGGACGGATACCGAGCAGGAAAAACGTTTTGAAATACTGTGGCCGTTGCTCTTCACCCTGACGAATACACCCCGCATCGGGAGTCCGTTCAAGGCGCTGGCTAAACAGAATGCGGAAACCTTTGTGCACACTCGTGATGCCTTGCAAGCCAGCCTGCAGGATGTGCGCGACATACTTGCTGAGCAGCAGGCCTATCGATTGAATGATGCCGTGCTGCATTGCGGCGCCGCTTTCCTTGATCACTACCAGGCACTCAAGGCGCAGAAGCAGCAGATGGACTTTCCCGATCTGGAATGGCAACTGTGCCGCCTGCTGCAACAAAGCGAACATGCCGTGACCATGCAGTACAAGCTCGACAGCCGCTACCGCCATGTGTTGCTGGACGAATTCCAGGACACCAACCCGTTGCAATGGCAGATCCTGCGCGCGTGGTTCGATGCGTCAGCGGCGGTCGAGTCGCAGCCCACCGTCTTCGTTGTCGGCGACCCCAAACAATCCATCTACCGCTTCCGCCGTGCCGACGCGCGGCTATTCGGTGTGGCACGCGAATACCTGCAGGAATATTTCTTGGCCGAGACACTGGGCAACAGCCTCACGCGCCGCAACTCGCAAGCCGTGGTCGATGCGGTGAATACCGTGTTCCGCGAGCAGCCGGACGGTTTCGAGTTCGTCGAGCACCAGACGCATCAAAAGGAATTGCCGGGAAATGTGCTGGTGTTGCCATTGGCTGAGGCCGTCAATCAACCCCCTCTCCCGCAAACGGGAGAGGGCGGGGGTGAGGGTCTGTGCGCACCAATGGTATTGAGAAATCCCCTCACCACCAAACGAGAAGAAGCCGGCGAGGGCGCACGCCACAAGGAAGCAGAAGAGTTTGCCAAGATGCTGAAAGCTATCACCAGCGATTGGTCCGTGAACGATGAAGGAAAAACGCGCCACGCGACTTATGGTGACATCATGGTGCTGGTGCGCAGCCGCACCCATCTGCAGGTATACGAAGAAGCCCTGCGCGCAAAACACATCCCCTTTATCAGTTCCCGCCGCGGCGGCCTGCTCGATACGTTGGAAGCGGAAGACATACAAGCGCTGCTGATGTTCCTCATCACCCCCTTCGCTGATCTTGCGCTGGCACAGGTGCTGCGTACGCCGATTTTTGCTTGTAGTGATGCGGATTTGATGCAACTCGCTCAAATCCCCCCTACCCCCCTTTTGCTAAAGGGGGGAGAAAGCGCGGCAAGCAACGGAGATGTGAATGTAGATGTCCGGCCGACAGTTCCCCACTTTGAAAAAGGGGGGCCAGGGGGGATTTACAGTAGTTGGTGGCAACGTCTCCAACGTTTGGATAACCCATCACCCGCCCTGCAACGCGCCGCCAAACTCCTGCAACACTGGCTCGCCCTCGCCGACAAACTCCCGGTGCACGACTTGCTCGACCGCATCTATTTCGAAGGCGACGTGCTGGCGCGTTATACCGCCGTGCTCCCCGTTGAGATGCGCGCCAAAGCCACCGCCAACCTGCACGCCTTCATGGAGATCGCGCTGAGCGTGGATGCCGGGCGTTACCCCAGTTTGCCGCGTTTCCTGCAGGAGCTGCGCGAATTGCGCGACAGCAGCGATGATGCGCCGGATGAAGGCAAGCTCGGCACGGCGGGCGATGCGGTGCGCATCTACACCGTGCATGAATCAAAGGGTTTGGAAGCGCCCATTGTCTGGTTGCTGGATGCGAATGCGGAAAAGAAGAACCGGGACGGCAACGATGTTCTTTTGAATTGGCCTACGCATGAGCCGCAACCTCTGCACTTCTCTTTGTATACCGATCAAGCCTCGCGCGGCAAGAAACGCGCACCGCTGTTCGAACAGGATGCCGCCCAGCAAGCCCGCGAAGAAATGAACCTGCTTTATGTCGCCATGACCCGTGCGCAGCAGGCGCTCATCGTGAGCGGCAACAGCAAGGGTGAAGACAAGGAAGAAAAGAAGAAAGCGCAGTCATGGTACGACCGCGTTGCGGCCGTCATTCCCGCGCAGGCGGGAATCCAGCGATTAGAACTCCCCGCGCAGCGGACAAATCCTTTGTTTGGTCTCGCTACGCGAGAAATGTCTGATCAACTGGATTCCCGCCTGCGCGGGAATGACGGTGGTGATGTAATTGAGTTGCCAGCCATTCTCCCCACCGGCAAACGCG
The DNA here is from genome assembly GCA_964404355.1 of uncultured Sideroxydans sp. GTDB lineage: Bacteria > Pseudomonadota > Gammaproteobacteria > Burkholderiales > Gallionellaceae > Sideroxyarcus. The sequence goes on from CAYOJU010000058.1 coordinate 17,750, forward strand.
CCGCCCGCAACACTCCCCAACAACAGCGCGGTATCTGGTTGCACGCGCTGCTGCAACATCTAACCGAAAACTCCCCTCGCCCGCAGGTGGGAGAGGGGCTGGGGGTGAGGGATGATCTTCGGCAGCGGCTCAACATCCCCGCCGACGAAATCGAATCCCTCTGGCAACAAGCGCAGCACCTCCTCACCTTGCCCCAGCTCGCCCGTTTCTTCGATGCCCGGCAATACCGATCAGCCAACAACGAAATGCCCTACATCAACGCCAAAGGCGAAC
>CAYOJU010000059.1:0-17983 GCA_964404355.1 uncultured Sideroxydans sp.
CCATCATCGTGCCCTTTCTCATCTGGTGTAACGTCCCGATACGCAACGCCATCGGCACCGCCTCCGCCATCGGATTCCCCATCGCTGTCGGCGGCACCCTCGGCTATATCGCTGTCGGCGCGCACATCGATGCGTTGCCGGAACCACACCTGGGCTATGTTTATCTGCCCGCCTTGTTCTGGGTCGCACTCGCCAGCGTGCTTACCGCACCGCTTGGCGCCAAGGCCGCACACAACATGAAGGTGGAGTTGCTGCGCAAACTGTTCGCCGTGCTGCTGATCGTGCTGGCGACGAAGTTGCTTCTGAAAGTTCTGGGGTGATACTGATGACAGCGCCTTACGCGCATATGACTGTAGCCAGCGTGTCGACCACAGTCGGATAACCCAGTTTCACCTTCAATTCTTTTTTCATCCGTTTGTTGTCCAGTTGCCGCGATTCGTTCAGGAACGACAGCAACGAATCCGACAGTTCGCGCTGTGCCCTGGCGCGTGTGATACGCGGCGGTCGCCGCAGCCGGTACGCATCCGCCACTGCATCCAGATAATCGCCCATCTTCATCCTGCTGTCGTCGCTGGCGTGATACACGCGATTCGGCTTGCCCCTGCGCAAAGTTGCAACCACGATGCACGCGAGATCTGCAGCGTGAATGTGGTTGGTGTAACTGTCCTCTTCGGCCAAGATGGTCGGCATGCTGATGCGCAAGCGGTCCAGCGGCATGCGGTCTTCCGCATAGATGCCTGGCACGCGCAGGATGCTGGCTTTCACGCCGTTACGCCGCCCCCAGGCACGAATCTGCAACTCGGCATCCACGCGGCGTTGCGCGCGTCCGGATTGCGGATTCAGGGCATGCGTTTCGCTCACGCGGGCACCGCTGCAATCGCCGTACACACCGCTAGTGCTGATGTAGACAAAACGTCTCGGCACCGCACTTTGCGCCAGCACTGCAAGCAGATGGCTGGTGCGCGTATCGCGCACTCCCTCGCCCGGCGGTGGGGCAAAGTGCAGCACCACGTCCGACAACCCGGCAACACGGGAAAGTTTCGCACGATCATCCAGATCGCCGGAAATGACCGTGACGCCCTGCGTGCGCATCCACGCCTTATGCGTGTCATTCCGCGTCAGCACGTAGACGCGGTAATGGCCGACGAGTAGCGGAATGATGCGGCGCGCCATGTAGCCGCTGCCAATAATGAGCAGTCGTTTCATACCGGGATTATGCGTTAAAATCGCGCCCTTCATTCAACCGGAAATACCCATGAGCTTCAAAACCACCATACACCCCAGCAACCACACTTTCTCGATTGACGCTAACGAAACCGTCCTGGAAGCCGCTCTGGACCATGGTTTTACGCTGCCCTACAGTTGCCGCGACGGCGCTTGCGGCGCGTGCAAGGGAAAAGTGCTGCAGGGTTCGGTGGATCACGGAAAAGCTCAGGCGTTCGCGCTGAGTGAAGAAGATAAGGCCGCAGGCAAAGCCCTGTTCTGTTGCGCCAAGCCGCTTTCCGATCTGGTGATTGAAAGTCATGAAGTCACGTCCGCACGGGAAATTATTGTGAAGACACTGCCCTGCCGCGTGGAAAGAATGGCCAAACTGACGGAAGATGTGATGGCCCTGTATCTCAAGCTGCCCACCAATGAACGTCTGCAATTCCTCGCTGGGCAATATATCGACATTCTGCAAAAGGACGGCAAACCGCGCAGCTTTTCGCTCGCCAATGCTCCGCACGACGATGCGCTGCTGGAACTGCACGTACGAAATATTGCCGGCGGCACCTTCACCAACCACGTGTTTAACGAAATGAAGGAGCGCGACATACTGCGCATCAAAGGTCCTCTGGGCAACTTCTTTCTGCATGAAGACTCGCCCAAGCCCATCATTTTCGTTGCCAGTGGCACCGGCTTTGCCCCGGTCAAGTCGGTCATCGAACACGCGCAGCACATCGGTTTCAAGCGTGAGATGCATTTCTACTGGGGCGTTCGCTTGCAGTCCGACCTCTACATGCTGGACAGGGTGAAAGAGTGGGAAGCAAAGGGCATCAAATTCATTCCAGTAGTTTCTGACGAACCATGGAATGGTCGCACAGGCTTCGTTCATCAGGCCGTGCTGGATGACTTCAGGGATTTGTCAGGCTATGCGGTATATGCCTGCGGAGCACCGGTAGTCGTGGAAGCTGCTCATCGAGAATTAACCACTCAGCGCGGCTTGCAGCACGATTCATTCTATGCGGATGCGTTCACTTTCGTGCCGAAGACTTGATGAAGATTGCCTAATACTTTTTCGACAGCCGCATCTGTCCGTTGTCCTGCTCGACGCGAAATTGTTTCAGCACGTTCATGCCGAGCAGCGGTTGACCCAAGTTGGGCATGACCACTGCATCCACATAATGCAGCGTGAAATGCCCGAATTTGAGTTTCTCGATTATTACCATACAGCCCTGGGTGATGCCGTTACCAGTTTGCAAGGTTGCCATTTGTTTGCATTTCACTCCCGCGTTTGCCGCCATTGAGAGAGGCAAAGCAACAGTCGTGGCGCCGGTATCTATAACGAAATTCAGATAGTTGTCATTCACCGCACCATCAATGTAGTAGTGTCCGCCAGCACCCTGACCGATGACCAGAACCGCATTCTCTGAACCTTCAGACCCGGCGTCAACTTCAACCATTGTCGTGGAAGTGGATGCCCAGGATGAAACCGACTGCACTTCCTTTTCGCACGGCTTCTCCTGGTAAAGCAGGACACCTGCCGAGTTCTTGCACTTGAAGATCGTGCCTGCCCACGCGCAGACACTCGTCGAGAAGAAGATCGCGGCCATCAGCCGCAACAACGCAGGTTTCATTTCCCCTTCCTCCCTAGGCGACCGTTTTTAAAGTTTCATCCACATCCGCAAACGGCCACTTCTGCTTATTTTATGATGCTACCGGAACGGTGATCCCAGTAAACAAGATTGGGCTGAATGATCATGACACGAGCATCGTCATCGATCACGGCCTCCATCTTCCGCGGGCCGGGGTCGTTTTGCAAGACCAGCAAATACGTCTCTCCACCCAGCGCATAGATGTCCTTGATCCCGAAACGTCCATAATGCTCGGCGATAATGCCCTTGTCTGCTTCGGGAGACAAAGTGATGATGTATTCATCCGGCACCCGTGGCTTCTCATCCCTCGTAGCGAATTCCGGTTTTGCCTCGGTCCTGACAAGGGGCCGGGAAGTTTGAGCGCATGCTGAAACCAGTACCATGACGGCGATGATCAAATTCAGAACGACAAAACGCACCCCACGCTCCATTTGTTTTCCTTATTAATCATTGTGTTATGTATGCAATCAGGTTGAAACTAACAACTGCATCCACTGTATCGACCTTCAGCCGGACTGTAGCAGTACTGTTCTGGATCGGATATATGCCAAAAGATATAGACCTGCGCCTATACCTTTTCACATAAACAAGACAAATTAGAGATGGAGGGTTTTACTCTGGTTTAGCAAATTGCAACGCCTGCTGAAAGTAGGCGAGTGCCTGCTCATGCTTACCCATATTCTCGGCCAGTTGACCCAGCCAATTGTAGGCATCGCGTCTGGGCTCCACACTGATACTGGCATCCAGGTAACTTTGCGCCTTGCCCCATAATCCCTGTTGTATGCAGAGTTTACCCAAGGCAAGCAAAAGCCCGGAATCATCGGTGTGCAGTTTCAGCCAGCGTTCGGCCTGCTCAATCTGCGGGATATTATTTTCATTCTGGCAGTCGCCATACAGCGCGACCAGTTCACTGTCCCAATGCGCGTTGAGACTTTCTGCCAGTAGATGTTGCGCATTCTGACAGTCGCCCAATTTGTAGAACGCCTGCGCGGCGGCGGCGGCGATTTTGCTGCGGCGCTTGTATTCGCTCGGAATGGATTTCCATAAGGCGCGAAACGAAACAATGTCCGTCTTTTGAGCATGCAATTTTTCCAGCCAGGCTTTTTGGCGCAGTTGCGCAGCAACCGCCTTGTCGATGGCGTTACGCTTTTCCAGTTGAGTGGTTACTTCCAGCACTGCTTCCCAGTTACGCGCCTGCTGCTGCGCTTTCAGCTCCAGACTGAGCGCACCGATGTGCTTGTGCATGCCCGTGTCGCTTAATTCCTTCAGGGAATTGAGTGCCGATTGCGGCTGCTTCTGGTCAAGCAGGAATTCGGTCTTCGCCATCAGGCGCATGGTTGATTCACCCACGGTCTTGTATTCGGCATCGGCAAGGTAGGCATCGCGTCGGTCGAATTCGCGCAATTCATGTGCGGCGCGCGCCGCAACAATGGGATTCAAACCCGACTTTTCCCCCAACGCCATGGCACGCACGGCCGCTTTTTCCGCCGCAGCGTAACGCCCTTCAAAATAAGCCTTAAGGGATTCCATCATTGCTGCGCGCCCTTTACTGCTTGCGCGTTCTTCTCGAAAAGCGCGCACGTATTCCGGCAGCTGCAACGTAATAAAAACCAGACGCAGCAGCAGATATCCCAGCGCGAGAAATACGAGCAACGAGAAAACGAACAGGGTTAACGACAATTCCATCCGGTACGGCGGATAGACAAGCTGCACATAGCCTGGATTGCGCGCGGCAAGCATCACCGCGACCGCCGCGGCAAACAGGCCAACAATCCAGAGCAGCCATCTCATCGGGTACCCCGTTCACGCGAAACACGATAGTTGCGTACCGCTTCCAGACTGCCGCTGATATCAGGCATGTCGATCACAATCTTGGAAGTGGAGAGTTTCTGCAACGCCCCCAACGCCTTCGCAGAGTCGGACGATTTGGTATCGAAATAACGCTGGAACCATTCCTGCGAAGTCTTCAGGTCGCGACGAAAACTCACCTCGTCGCGCGTGAGCAGGGCCATGCGCGCAGACAGTAGGCGCAGCTTGAGGTTCTCGCGCAGGAAGTATGCCTGTGTCGGCGACAGCAGCGGCATTTCCTGCCGTTCGGTGTTCTCGATAAGCACCAGGTGCTTGGTTTCCTGTCCCAGCTCGCGCCAGAAACGTTTCCACATGCTTTCTGCCGGATCGATGACCGCAGCAACTGGCTGCTGAAACTGAATGCGCGTGTCCTGCGCCAGAGCCAACTTGTCCACTGCGCCGATCACCCCGTCCAGGCGCAGGTTGATGGCGGGTACGTCTATGCTGGGCAAGGCACGCAGTTTGTCGATGTCCAGGGCAATGCGTTTGCGCAGATTGGCAAATGCGGGTCTTTGCAAACGGCTCTCCGCCTGCTGCATGGCAATCAGCGCCGCCTTTACATTGCCGGAAAGTTGCAACTGTTGTCCGGCAATCAGCAGCATCTGTTCAACTTCGGCCAGCGCGGTCTGGTCGCGGCTACTCGACATTTCCTGGTACAGCAACTCCAGTGCTGCGCGCTGATTTTGCGTTTCTGCATATTTGGTCTCCAGCAAGCTCAGCTTGCCGCCGAGCTCGCGCACCAGTTCCTGATTCTGCGCCAGCAGCAACTGGTTGGCCTTGTTTGACGCTTCCACTTCGGACAAGCGGCGCGCCACTTGTTGTTGGGTCTGGTTGAGTTGGGAATGCGCATCCAGCCATTGCCAGACAAACACCACCACCAGCACAAGCAAGGTCAGGTGCGTCAGCGTCATGCGCCCAAGCAATTCACCGAGGCGGCTTCGCGGTGCGGCCGGAAGCCCAACCTGCGTTGTGGCAGAGGAGTTATCGGAGGCAGAGGTTTGCTCTATTGGATCGCTCATGGCGTTATTTCCGTTTTGTATTGGCCCATGCTATCAAACCCGACATCATTCCGTCATCTCCGGACGCGGTGACGATTACCTGCTGCCAGCCCAGTTTCTTTGCCGCTTCGGCAATACGGTTATGAGGAACAAACAATGTTAATCCGTAAACAGCCCGGCGTTGTGCCTCATCGAGCCTTCCCAGCAAGTGGTCCAGTGCCTCGCTGCTGGTCACGGTGATCGCATGCGGCAAAGCAGCAAGCAGGGCCCTCACATCCACATCTGGCTTGCTGCGCAAGTAACAAGTAACGTATTCCACCTGCGCGCCGCGCGCCTTGAGCGTGTCACCCAACAACTCACGGCCGCCGTCGCCGCGAAAGATCATCACCCGTTTCCCGGCAACATTCTGCAATTCCGGCAGCGCCAGCAGGCTTTCACTGTCGAAGCGCTCGGTCGGCGCAATGATGTGCTCAATGCCGAGTTCGCGCAGTGCATTTGCGCTGCCCTGTCCGACGCTGGCGATCCTCATGGATGCAGGCATATCGCCGGAGGCACGAATTGCTTCCATGCCATATCGCACCGCATTCGGACTGATGAAGATGGCGAGGTCGGTTTGCTTCAAACGGGAAGTCTGTTCGCGCAATGCGCTGTCGTCGCTCACTGCTGCAATTTCCAGCAACGGAAACAACAGGGGATTTCCCCCCAGTTGTTCGATGCGCTGCACCAGTCCGGCGGCTTGTTCACGCGGACGCGTGATGACCATGCTGAGTCCGGCAAGTGGAAGGGTGGCGGTCATATATCCGGTTTGTCCATTAAGCGAATGTAGGGTGGGCACGTTTTTTGTGCCCACGCGGCAATGGTGTTCGCTAACAGCGTGGGCACATGAACATGCCCACCCTACGTAATTACAAAGACAGTGCCGCGAGGATTTCGCCAGCGCCTTGCTTGAGCAAGTCTTGTGCGACGATATCTCCCAGTGCTTCAGGCTGCGCAATGTCGCCGATATGCTCGGCGCGCAACAGACGCAATCCATCCGGCGTGGCCACAAAACCGCGCATGCGCAACTTGCCGTTCTGCACTTCGGCAAAGCCGCCCAGCGGCACCTGACAACTGCCGGCCAGCGCACGACTCATGGCGCGTTCCGCCAGTACGCAGGCAGCAGTGTCGGCGTGATGCAGCGGCGCCAGCACCGCCAGCAAATCTTTGCGATCGGCGCGCGTCTCGATGCCCAGTGCGCCCTGACCCACCGCGGGCAGACTTTCTTCACTGGAGATCACGGTACGGATACGTTCGCCCAGACCCAGCCGTTTCAATCCGGCTGCCGCCAGAATGATGGCGGCATATTGGCCCTCGTCCAGCTTGCGCAAGCGGGTCTGCACGTTGCCGCGCAACGGTTCGATCTTCAAATGCGGGAAACGGGCGCGCAACTGGCTTTCGCGGCGCAGGCTGGAAGTACCCACAACGCTGCCGTGGGGTAATGCGGCCAGGTTGTCAAATTTGTTGGAGACAAAAGCATCGCGAGGATCCTCGCGTTCGCCGATGCAGGCCAGCGCAAATCCTTCCGGCAAATTCATCGGCACGTCTTTCAGCGAATGTACGGCGATGTCGGCACTGCCGTTTTCCAGCGCGGTCTCCAGTTCTTTTACGAACAGGCCCTTGCCGCCGATCTTGGACAGGGTCACGTCCAGGATCTGGTCGCCCTGCGTGGTCATGCCCAGAATGCTGACCGAAGTTTGCGGGTATAATGCGCGCAGCCTGTCCCGAATGTGTTCCGCTTGCCACATGGCCAAAGCACTTTCGCGTGAAGCGATTACCAGACGCGCTGGCGGGGTAAATAAAGCCTGATTCATCGGGGTTTCCTAACGATAATAATTTGCAGTTGATGCGCGGTGCATTCTAACAGGTGCGCCGCGCTTTTGCGCCCACGACCAACTTACCAACCTGTATGAATCTGATCTCGGTACCTGACGATATTTCCAGCAAGGATCAGCCGCTGCGCGAGGACGTGCGGCTGCTGGGCCGCATTTTTGGCGATACGCTGCGCGAGCAGGAAGGCGAAGCGTATTTTCAGCTGGTCGAGAGCGTGCGCAAGGCTGCTGTGCGTTTCCGCAAGACGCAGGATGAGCGCGACGGCACGACGCTTGACCGGATGCTGGACGGGCTCTCGTCCACCGAGTCGCTGGCCGTCGTGCGCGCGTTCAGCTATTTTTCGCAGTTGTCCAACATCGCCGAGGACTTGCACCAGAACCGGCGTCATCGCGCCCAGCTCAAGGCCGGTTTTCCGGCCACCGACGGCTCGCTGAAACTGGCATTGGACAGGCTTGAGGCGACGAAGCCGGACAAAGTCCAGTTGCAATCGTTTCTGAATAGCGCACTGGTGTCGCCGGTGTTGACCGCCCACCCGACCGAGGTGCAGCGCAAGAGCATCCTCGACTGCCAACTTTATATGGCCAGCGTTCTCTCCGATCGCGATCGTATCGACATGACGCCGGACGACCTCGCAGAAAACGAGGAAGCATTGCGCCGTTCCGTGCTGACTTTGTGGCAGACACGCATGTTGCGTCCCGCCCGACTGACCGTGCGCGACGAGATCAACAACGGGCTGGAATATTACCGTTACACCTTCCTGGTCGAAATTCCAAAGATATACGCCAATCTGGAAAAACAGTTTGAGACGCGCTTTGCCAGGGACATAACAATTCCGCCGCTGCTGCGTATCGGCAGCTGGATTGGCGGCGACCGCGACGGCAACCCTTTCGTCACCCACGACGTGATGCTGGCCGCGGTGCAGCAACAGTCCGCACTGGCCTTCGAACATTATCTGAATGATATCCATGTACTGAGCCGGAGCCTGAGCCTGACGGATAGACTGGCCGATGTCAGCGACGAATTGCGCAGGCTTTCCGATGCCTCGCCGGACAAGGATCCGGCACGCGCGGATGAACCTTACCGCCGCGCATTGAACCTGATCTATTCGCGCCTCTCGGCCACCTCGAAGCAGTTCGGTCACACAATTGTGCACCAGCCACCGCTGGGCACAAATGCACAGCCTTATCGCACGCCGCAGGAATTCATCGCCGATCTCGACATCCTCATCGACTCTTTGCTGAAGCACGGTGCGGTGTCGCTGGCCAAAGGACGGCTGGCCAATTTGCGCCGCGCCGTTGAAGTGTTCGGCTTTCACCTCGCGCCGCTGGACATGCGCCAGCACAGCTCGATTATCGAACAGACTGTAAGTGAGCTGTATTCGCTCAGTTCAGGGATGGCGAATTACGCCGATCTCGACGAAGCTTCCAAACGCAAGGTGCTGCTGGAAACTTTGCAGACTGGAAAAACTCTGCTGACCGGCATCGAACATTACTCCGCTGTCCCGCAAAGTGAGTTGCGCATCATGCTGGCTGCCGCTCAAATCCACCAGCGCTTTGGACATGCGGCATTGCCCAATCACATCATCTCCAAGACCGACGCCGTAAGCGACATGCTGGAGCTCGCACTGGTGCTGCAGCAGGTTGGCCTGCTGAAAAGCAATGACGTACTGCACGTCAACATCATCCCGTTGTTCGAAACCATAGATGACTTGCGCGGCTGCGCTGTCATTATGGACGAGCTATTTTCCATTCCGTGGTATCGCCAGTTGCTGCTCACCCGCGACAATACACAGGAAGTGATGCTGGGTTACTCCGACAGCAATAAGGATGGCGGCTATCTCACCGCAAACTGGGAGTTGTACAAAGCCGAAGTCGAACTGGTACAAGTGTTCGCAAAGCATGGCATCGAACTGCGCTTGTTTCACGGACGCGGCGGCACGGTCGGTCGCGGCGGCGGCCCCAGTTACGATGCGATCCTGGCGCAACCACCGGGCAGCGTGAACGGGCAGATTCGCATCACCGAGCAGGGCGAAGTAATCGCCAGCAAATATTCCAATCCGGAAATCGGCCGCCGCAATCTGGAAACGCTGCTTGCCGCAACCCTGGAAGCCACGCTGTTGCACCCCCACGGTGCCGACAGCACCATGCCGGAGTATCACCGCATCATGGAAGCATTGAGCCGCGATGCCTACGCCGCCTATCGCAAGCTGGTATACGAGACACCCGGCTTCACCGATTATTTCTTTACCGCCACGCCGATCCGCGAAATCGCCGAACTCAACATCGGCAGCCGCCCCTCATCGCGCAAGCCCTCGGACAAAATTGAAGATCTGCGCGCCATTCCCTGGGTTTTCAGCTGGAGTTTGAATCGCGTGATGCTGCCCGGCTGGTACGGCTATGGTCATGCAGTAAAGCAATTCATTGCCCGCGAAGGCGATGACGGCCTCAGACAGTTGCAGGCGATGTACAGGAACTGGGCGTTCTTCCGCGGCCTGATGTCGAACATGGATATGGTGCTGTCCAAGACCGACATGGGTATCGCATCGCGCTATGCCGAGCTGGTGCAAGACGCCGAGTTGCGCGAGCGCATCTTCAGCGCGATCAGTTGCGAATGGGAAACCACAATCGAGATGTTATTCGCGGTAACCGGAAATACTTCCCTGTTGCAGGATAACCCGACCTTCGCGCGCAACATTTTGGCCAGAACTCCCTATATCAACCCGCTCAACCACTTGCAGGTTGCCCTGTTGCAAAGGCACCGTTCCGGTGATAACGACGAGAAAGTCAAACGCGCGATTCACCTTTCCATCAACGGCATCGCTACCGGCTTGCGGAATAGCGGCTGATACAAAGCCTGCGTTTTGATTTAGTTCACCGGTCTTTGCCGACATTGCCCAGCTTGTATTCAGGAGCCCTTTCGCCACACTGACGAATCCAGACTGCCTGTCTTCCCGGAACTATGTCAAGTTGAGACAGGTCTCATTTCCGGCTAGTTATCTAGAACATTAGTTATTACGCCCATTTGATGCCAACCAAAATAGGGTGAGCAGCGTTAATGGCCTGTGATAAGTGATTTGCAACCTTTGTTGCAAGAGCATTCTCAAAAGGAGAAGGAAATGAAGCAGCACATTATTCCAATGCTGACTGTCGCAGTTCTGTCCATGTTTGCCGCTTTACCGGCTTCGGCTGAAGGACGTCATGAAGGCGGCCACGAAGGTCACCACGAAATGCACGGCTGGGGCGGAGATCACGATATTCGCCATTTTGAAAGTCACCACCTGCCCATTTGGCGCGGAGGCTACTGGCACCATAGCCGACACGATGGCAGGCTGGGCTGGTGGTGGGTGGCAGGCGGAGTATGGTATTTTTATCCGCAGCCGGTTTATCCCTATCCGGACCCCTATGTCCCACCTGTCGTGGTAGTTGATCAAGCTCCGCAATCCAACATACCGGCCGTTCCTCCGCCTGCACAGAACTGGTACTACTGCGAAGCCAGCAAGAGCTATTACCCTTACGTCTCCAGTTGCCCGGCCGGCTGGAAAACGGTTCCTGCTACGCCGTCCGGCGCAACGCCCAAGTAGCAAGGATTGAGGAGATTTATCATGCAAAAGATCATTGCCTGTTCCGTATTGGTGGCTATCTTGTCCGGATGCGCTAGCGCACCTGTCGGACCGCGCGTTGCGGTCATGCCGGCACCGGGAAAACCCTTTGAACTATTTGCAGAGGAAGATCGGTTCTGTCGCAATTATGCCGATCAATCCGTCGGCCAATCCCGCGACGATGCTGCCGCGAAAAATTTTGCAGGTGCAGTCGTTACAGGAACCGCCATCGGAGCGGCCGCGGGAGCGCTGGGCAACAATGGCCATGGGAGCGGGGGAGCTGCAACCGGACTCATTGCTGGCAGCCTGATTGGTGCGGGTGAAGGTGCAAATGCATCGCGAGACGCGCAGCGGCGTTATGACATTGCCTATGAACAATGCATGTATGCCAAAGGCAACCAGATTCCCGGCTATGCTGCTCCCCGGCAAAGCTACTTGCCTCCGCCTCCTCCGCCACCGCAATAGACTTGCGCAGCAGTGAATGACGCAAAGGGCCGCACTGAAGATATAGCGGCTATCGGGCCGATTACAGCTTCGCAGCACAAATAAAGAGGGAGGCTGCGATACGCAATTTCATATGCAACCTGACCGCATATGAAATTACCGTACCAAAGCCTCCCCAGTTCTTCTTCGACTACTCGCCATTGTTTTTGTGATTTGTGAACTGAGCGGCTCCTCTTGTGTGATCAACTGTAATCCCTGCACAACAGTTGACTGAGAACCTGCAACAACCCACCCCTCGCAGCTTGGTAGTCATTTTTATAATTTGAGCGCCGCTGCCCGCAACTTCGCGTTGCTTGTCCTGGCGGCCTGCTTCTCTCCCCCGTCGTCCTGCCAAATTTCGGCGTCTCATACAGTTGAAAAGCATTGAACTGCACAAGATGGGTGTGATACTAGCAAGGTCTTTGTTAAGTAACTGTCATCGAAACGTGAAGAAAAAGTGAAATTTCAAAATTAATTCATCGATTTCATCTTCCCGGATATTGGGCTCTTTAGTTCCCTCAAGAACTCGATTGGCAGCCTGAGACAGGCCATTTCCTGATCGCAAGGAAAGCACCGGCGCGATCTCTTGGCAAAACGTTTCCCGTCTTCTGCAGTCCCAGAATGACAAACGGCAACGGCCTGGGCCGTTGCCGTTTGCTTCAATCTTGACGTAACAATCCGATATCGCTTTATTTGCTCGAGGCCACGGGAGCAACAACAGTCCGGTAGTCGGGCAAACGCGACAGGTAATCGGCCACTGCATCCATATCAGCCTGACTGAACTTGGAGATCGCCTTGACCATATCCGGATTGGAGTTGCCGCGCACGCCTGTCCTGATCAGATTCATTTCGCGAATCAGGTAGCCGTAGTGCTGGGAGGCGACTGCCGGATAGGATTTTTCCTCGCTGCCTTCGCCATTCTTGCCGTGACAGGTGTAGCACTTGTTGGACAAAAACAGCTTCTTGCCTTTTTCAGACAAGTCCTCAGGTCCCTTGCCGTTCTCACGGTACGAGGTCAGCGTAGACAGATATGCCGCGATGTTGCCGATCTCTTCCGTGGAAATAGCTGGATCTTCCACAAAAGGAAGCATCTTCGGATTCTTGCGGATACCCGCGCGAATTTCGGTGATCTGCTTGATAAGCACACTGGCATGCTGTCCGGTCAGGCGTGGGTAAACGCCTTCTCTCACACCGGCCGCATCGGCCTTGTGACAGCCCTGGCAGCCGCGAAAAGATTCCTTACCTGCCACCGGGTCTCGGGTCTGTTTCAGGACCTCGACGCGTTCGGGCGTCATCTCGTCCCATACGTAGCTTTTGTTGCCATAGACCTTGGGAACGTAAGCGTCTTCCGCTTTCACCACTGCAGCCTGCAAGGACAGCAGCAACGCAACAACCATAAAGAGTGATTTTTTCATCATTCAGCTTCCTTCAATGTAGTCACATACTCGGCAACGGCGTTGATCTCCTGCTCGTTCATGCGCTTGGCCACCGCCTGCATAAGGCCCTTGTTGTCGTTGGTTCGCCCGCCAGTCTTGAAATTCATCAACTGGTTGACCACGTAGGGCGGGTTCTGGCCGTTCAAACGCGGGAATGCGTCGCTGCCGCTGCCATCCTCGCCGTGGCAACCCATACAGGCCGGAACGGCAGTACCGATCACACCTTCTTCGAATATCTGCTTGCCCTTCGCCACCAGCTCGGCTTTGTCCGATGTGCCGGTCAAGCGTTTTTGCTTGCTGAAATAACCGGCCAGCGACTTGAATTCTTTTTCATCGACCATCGGAATGATGGTGCTCATGATCGGACTCGTCCGTTTGCCGCTCTTGAAATCCGCCAGTTGCCGGGCGATGTATTTTACGTCCAGCCCGGCCAACTTCGGATTTTCAGGAATGATACTGTTGCCATCCGGATTGTGGCAGCCGCCGCAAAGCAGCAGCCGTTCTTCGAGCGGCGGAATCGCACCCGGTGCGTCGTCGGCATAGACCGCCGCTGACATGAACAACATCCCCATAAGCGCCACACCAGCACTTATGCACTTACCAAAAATGTAATTATTGAATCCCATACCACCCTCCGTGCTGTAAATTTTCTGTTAAACGCAATCTCCGTTGCCTTCTCGCCTAATTCAGTCAGCGAAATGCGCGTTTGCGCAGTTGCGACAAAATGACCTGTATTTCTCTTTTGTCAGCCGAATCAGAGCTGGCTTAACCAGAATATTTAGACAGCAACAAAAGAAAACGATTCAAATAAAAACAAAACTGCAAATACTCTGATGCGAAAAATGAGGAGGCCGTAGCCCCCCCTTCATCGCCACCATTTTTGCATTGCAGGTATCGGTAAACCTCAACCTGCCCTGCTTTTCCCGATTCCCTGCAACCCCCAATGCTTCACAGAAAATCGGGAACCCGGCAGCGGCCCGCACACCTGGCCGGGCAGTTTTCTTATTATTAGAACGAAGTTTGCAGCAACAACGTGTCGGCAGTCTTGCCAGCATTCTTGTTACCTAACGCATCAGCATTCCAAGCACTACCCGATTGTTGCGTGTGATGCAGACTCAACAGAATGTTTTGTGCCAACTGATAAGTCGCACCCAACATCAACGCGTTGTCGGTATCGTTAATTGCTGCACCGTTCTTCGCCATACGAATTGCCGCTTGTACGGTTGTATGCGGAAGTACGCCAAACTCGGCCGCCACGTTGAACGAGGTCCTGGCCTTGCCGCCATCCACATCACGATTGGGGTTGAACTGGTTATAGTCGGTTGTAGTACTTGCAGCAGCCGTTCCATAGCTGGCATAGAAACCAACCGGCATCGTTCCCAAAGTACCTTGCAACTGCCCATCGATAACGGTTGCCTTTGGCGCGTTTGCGGTAACACCGACCACGCAAGCTATATCACCCATAGCTACGCCATCGGCACAGGTCACCGTGCTCTTGCCGCCGAAGTTCTGGAGGCCGAAACCGGCTTCCCAGTCGCCGAAGTTCATCGTGGAAGCTGCACGAACGTAGGTGAGGTTCATGTTGTTCGCACCTCCGACTAGGTTATTACCCGCCATTTCATAAGCCGCCACGTTGATGAAACCCAGGCCGCCGTTCGCTACTACGCTGATGCCGGTTGCTGCAGTAGCGGTACCGAGGTATTGGGCTGCATAAGCCGCGTTGACGTGCTGATTGCTCGGTCCGCCATTACCCATCATCTTGTGTACTGCCACCGCGCCAGTGTTGAGTGTTTCGAAGCTATACGCCGCACCTTGGTCTGGGCTGGTAAAGATCACAGTACCGACGCGCGAATCGCCCACCGGGAACAGCATGACCAATTTGGCCGGACCAACTACACCACCTGTGTTGACGGTACCGTCACCGCCCAAGCCAGCTTCAGCCAGGAAGCCGGCAAAATCGGATACGCGACCACCCAGGAACAGGGACAGTTCGCCACCAGTGCCTGGAACGCCCCACTTAGTGATACCCGATCCTGAATCCACACCGCCTACTTGTCCATGAGACTGGCTCTGGAAATAGGTTGTGGTATAGACGCCCAGATTCAGGTTGTCAGTAATGGAAAGATCTTCGCCTTTGAACTTGCCCTTGCCGTTTACCTGGGTGAAGCCGGTGTTCTTGAAATCTTGCCCGACGGCGGTCAACAACGGGAAGTGTTGATAGTGGCACGAGTTACATGCCCTGCCGGTTTGACGGGCAAACAATGGCAAAGCCGATACTTCGGGGGCAAATGCTGTTGCTACCAGCACGCTTGCGAGTGACAGTGCGATTTTCTTCATTGCGTTTTCTCCTTATTATTGAAAAATATTCCCCAACCAAACGTTCCTGAAGCCTCCCCTCGTGCGATGGGGTAAAACAACAATTTGCACAAGATGGGGATAATGCTAGCAACAGCAATGTGAAACGCTTGTCAATGGAACGTTAAATTAACGTGAAGTTGTAATAATTACTTCAGACCAAAGTCGCTTACAGACCAAAATCGCGATAAATACAACAGATCAAGAATAATAATGAGAATAGAGCGCCGAAAACTTTTCTTCCACTTTCCGGAAGTAGGTGGCAGGTATTTCAGCGAGGACACCGTACCAAGCTTAAGTAAATTGAAGAATATGCATTACTACCTATTGCAATCATAGTCACTGAATAGAATCATCGTCGGCTGGCCGGGTCTTGCCTCGACGCTCGGAGAAATCGATCTCGGCCGTGGTGCCCTTGCCTTCCTGACTCTCGAGCAATATTTTCCAGCCGTAACGGTCACAGATGCGCTTCACCAGCGACAACCCGACCCCCGCTCCCGCACTCGATGCTCCCTTGTAATAGCGCTCGAGGGCGCGCGCCAATTCCTCCGGACGCATGCCGACCCCGGTATCGCGGACGATAAGCCGTTCTGCCTCCAGCCGAACCAGAACCACACCGGACTTTGTATTGTACAAAGCATTGCGGATCAGGTTGCCGACCACAATTTCCAGCAGCGGGGTTTCTACCATCAAATTCGGCTCGGCTACCAGTTCCACTTCCATGCGGATCGGACGATCACCGATCAAGTGCCGGTGTTTCTCGACACAGGCACTGACCACTTCGGCAACGTGACAGGGCTGTTCATCTGCCGCGCTATGATGTTCGCGCGCCATCAGCAGCAACGCACCGGTCAGATCGATCATGTCTTGCGCGGCACGCCGGATGCGTGCGAGACGCTCTATTTGCCTGACTGAAAGCGTCTCGTCCTGTTCCAGCACTTCGACCGTGCCCAACATGATGGCAAGCGGCGTACGCAATTCATGGCTCACATCCGCCGTGAAGTAATTTTCCCGCTCGACAAAACTTCGCAGACGCCGCAGGTAGCGGTCAAAGGCCCGCGCCAGTTCGCCCACTTCGTCGTTGCTGGTCAGTTCGGTCAACGACAACTCGGTATCACCCGGCTGGGCGCGCCCGACCTGTCTGGCCAGACGGGTGACCGATGCAGTAACACGGCTCGCCAGCAGCACCCCCCCGATGGACGAACTGACAATCATGAACAAGGCAAAGAACACCACATAGCGCAAGAACAATGCTTCGTTATCATGCTGGCTTTCCGTGTTGTACAGCATGAAATAACGCGCGCCATCCTTGTCGGCTACGAGGACACGATAGTCGATGTCCTTGATCGTCACGTCGTAACCGCCCGGAGACAGTTTCTTGATCTCGACCGGAATTTCCAGTCCGGGCTCGGTAGCCGACAGCATGTATCCCTTGACGCTTTTTTCGTTCGGCGGAATGAATACCGCCACGCCGACATGTTCTTCCAATTCGCCGAGCAATATCTGGTCTATGAGAACATCCCCGACCTGCTGTACCGCCAGATAGAACCCGCCGGAAAGAAAAATACTGAGCCCCGCCCCGAACAGGGCGTAATAGAAGGCAACGCGAAAGCGCAGGCTATTGGTCTGGAACATCCGGGCTGACCAGCTGGTAACCGAAACCCCTCATTGTGCGCAGCAGCTTGCGCTGGAACGGTTTGTCGATAAGTTCTCTGAGCAAATGCACATGCGCCCGTAGCGAGTCGCTGTCCGGGCGACCCTCTCCCCATACGATATGTTCGATGTCGTCGCGGTTGACCACTTGGGGCGAACGCGCCATCAGTGTCTCAAGTATCTTGTAGGGGATAGGCGGCAATTCGATCGCCTTGTCGCCGCGGCGCACCGAACAGGTGGAGGGATCAAGAGTGAGATCTTCTATCACCATTTTCTTCTGTTTTTGCGTGTGCTCGCTGCTGCGGCGGAGCAACACGCGCAAGCGCAACTCAATCTCGCGCAGCTCGGCGGGTTTGACCAGATAATCGTCCGCGCCCGCTTCCAGTCCCGCGATCTTGTCGTCCAGCGAGTCGCGCGCCGTAATCATCAGGACCGGCGTGTCCTTGCCTCCCTCTTCGCGCAGCTTGCGGCATAACGTGATGCCATCCATTCCCGGCAACGTCAGGTCGAGGACGATCGCGTCATACTGGTTGACCAGGGCCAGGTGCATGCCGGTGATGCCATCCCCCGCCGCATCCACAACATGTCCCTTTGTTTCCAGAAAGTCGAACATGTTGGAAGCCAGGTCCCGATTGTCTTCAATGATAAGTACGCGCATGGTTTATTTTCCGTATTCCTTAACGATTGTTAATTGCCTGCGACTGATCGGCAGTTTTTCGTCCAGCCCTTTCAACTTCATCAGCCATCCGCTTTCGCCCTCTTCTCCACCCTTTTCAAATCCCGCAATGGCGTTCCTGGCCACGAGGCAATTGCGATGGATGCGTACAAAACGCGAAGCATATTCTTTTTCCAGTGCGGTGAGCGATTCTTCGATGAGGTATTCGCGCT
>CAYOJU010000060.1:0-12109 GCA_964404355.1 uncultured Sideroxydans sp.
TGACTGTGGAAGGCAATGAGACCTGCTCGAATTGCCGCTGCTCCTGCTCCCTCGCGCAGCCAGCTCTTGAAGCCGAAGCGCTCGAACAACTCGCGCATCTTCACGTCGTCCGCGGCCGGGGCGGCAAGTTCGTCGAACTTTTTGTCCAAAGGAACATCGCATTTCACTGTGACCAACCTGCGGCCCTGCGGCAGCCAATCCAGCGCTGCGCGCAAATTTTCGCCGACTACGCCGCCCACTTTGTCGGCATTGGCAATCAGGTGATCCAGCGTACCGTATTCGGTGAGCCATTTCACCGCGGTCTTGGGCCCGCATTTGTTCACACCGGGTACGTTATCCACTGTATCGCCAACCAGCGTCAGGTAGTCCACAATACGTTCGGGTGGCACGCCGAATTTGGCCAGTACACCTGCTTCATCCAGCACTTCGTTGCTCATGGTATTGACCAGCGTGACATGCGGGTTGACCAGTTGCGTGAGGTCCTTGTCGCCGGTGGAGACGATGCAGCGCGCATCGTGCTGCGATGCCTGGTGCGTGAGGGTGCCGATGACGTCGTCGGCTTCGACCCCGTCGATCATCAGGATATTCCAGCCAGCCGCAGCCACGACTTCGTGCAGGGGTTCGATTTGCAGGCGCAGATCGTCCGGCATGGATGGACGGTTGGCCTTGTATTCGGGATACCAGTCGTCGCGGAACGTTTTGCCCTTTGCGTCGAACACGCAGGCGCTATAATCAGCCGGGTAATCGGTACGCAAGCGGCGCAGCATGTTGAGTACGCCGTAAATCGCACCGGTCGGTTCGCCCTTGGGGCTGCGCAAGTCCGGCATGGCATGGAAAGCGCGATACAGATAGGACGAGCCGTCTACCAACAACAATGTCTTCATTCTTTGAGGTCCGAGATGAACAACGATATGAAACTTCCGCCCATGCAGTCGCCCGAGTTGATGCAATCGAAGGAGTCCTGGCGGGTATTCGGCATTATGTCAGAATTCGTGTCGGCGACCGAACGCCTGCGCGACATCCACCCGGCCGTCAGCATCTTCGGCAGTGCGCGTACCCCGCACGATCACCCCTATTACAAACTTACCGAAGAAATCTCGCGGCTTTTGTCCGATGCCGGATTTGCGGTGATCTCCGGCGGCGGTCCCGGCGTGATGGAAGCGGCCAACAAGGGCGCGTTCTACGGCAAGTCGGCCAGTGTGGGCCTCAACATCCAGTTGCCGCACGAGCAACACACCAATCCCTACCAGAACGTCAGCCAGACCTTCCATCACTTCTTCACGCGCAAGGTGATGTTCGTCAAGTTCGCCAGCGCCTACGTGGTGATGCCCGGCGGCTTTGGCACCATGGACGAGTTGATGGAGGCGTTGACACTGGTGCAGACGGGCAAGACACGCAAGATGCCTATCATCCTGGTCGGCAGCAAGTTCTGGGGAGGCATGGTGGAATGGTTCAAGACCAGCCTGTTGGCGGAAAACATGATCGCGGCCAGCGACATGGACCTGATTCAGGTCATCGACGAACCGGAACAAGTGGTCGCTGCCATATTCAAACATTATGAGACGCGCGGTTTCGAGCCTTCCGAGGCTGAGCGCGAGATGCAGCTTAATCTTTGACCAGTATCAGTTAGACTCCGCTCACTTTCCAAATGGTAACCATCATGCGCCCTATTCTATTTGCTGCCTTTACCTGCCTGAGCCTTGGTGCCTATGCAGCACAGCCGGAGGCGCCTGCCAAGGCTGATGCCCCTCCTCCGCCACCGATGTCGGCGGACGATTCCAATGACGAACCGCAAGTGACCATCATCAAACAGACCGAACAAACGGTTGAGGAATACCGTGCTGGCGGCAAACTGTACATGATCAAGATCATCCCGAAAGTCGGGCCTCCCTACTACCTGGTCGACGATCTCGGCGACGGCAAATTCTCGCGCCAGGAAAGACTCGATTCCGGCCTGCGCGTGCCGCGCTGGGTAATTAAACGCTTCTGAATCGAGACCGATGGCAGTATTCACCAACGTTTCCGAGGCAGACCTCGCCGCCTGGCTCACCAACTATTCCCTGGGTGAACTGATCGAACTGCAGGGCGTCTCCGAAGGAATCGAGAACACCAATTATTTCGTCACTACCGACAGCGGTCGCTATGTGCTGACCCTGTTCGAGAAGCTCACGCCAATAGAGCTGCCGTTCTTTCTCAACCTGATGGCGCACCTTGCGGGACACGGCATTCCCTGCCCGGCGCCCGTCGCCAATCTCCAGAACAACTTTCTCGGCGAACTGAACGGCAAACCGGCTTGTATCGTCAGCCGCCTTCCCGGCAAATCCATCACCCAGCCGAGTGCGGCACAATGCGCGGCCATGGGAACCATGCTGGGGCAGATGCACAGCGCCGGCCAGAGCTTCGACGAGCAGATGCTTACCCCCCGCGGCGCGGCCTGGCGCTTTTACGCTTCGCAACAGGTCAAGAAATTCCTGCCGCCGCAGGATGCCGCGCTGCTGGAAAGCGAAGTCGAGCTTCATGCCAAGCAGCCGTTGCTGGATATTCCGCGCGGCGCGATTCATGCCGACCTGTTCAAGGATAACGTGTTGATGGAGGGCGATCGCGTCGGCGGCCTGGTCGATTTCTATTTCGCCTGCACCGGCAGCCTGCTATATGACGTCGCCATCACCGTCAACGACTGGTGCATGGGCAGTGACGGCAAACTGGATGAAGAACGCACGCGTGCCCTGTTGAATGCCTACCATGCGGTGCGCCCGTTCACCGGGAAAGAAGCTGAAGCCTGGCCGCAGGCATTGCGCGTGGCGGCACTACGTTTCTGGATTTCACGCCTGTACGACCTGCACCTGCCGCGCGACGGGGAACTGGTTGTGCCGCGCAACCCCGAGCCTTTCAAGCGCATCCTGCAAAATCACATCGAGACAAAACAGCCCGTCTGGCTGTAACTCTGAGCCAGCAGGGTATTGTTTAAATTCTCGCGCTGGCCTTGCGGATTTCCGCATCGAGTTCCGCATAACTCCGGGTGACCGGAAACTGCGGAAATTCCCTTATGACATTCTCCGGCGGATGAAACAAAATGCCGGCATGCGCTTCGCCCAGCATGGCCGTGTCGTTGTATGAGTCGCCGGCAGCAATCGTCTTGAACTTCAGTTCCTTGAAGCGTTTCACCGATTCGAATTTCTGGTTAGGCATGCGCAGGTGGTAATTGACCAGAATGCCGTTGGCATCCGCTTCCAGCTTGTGGCAAAAAAGCGTCGGCATGCCCAGTTGGCGCATCAGCGGCATGGCAAATTCATAAAAAGTGTCGGACAGGATGATGACCTGGAAGCGCTGGCGCAGATCGTCGAGGAAATCCTTGGCGCCGGCCATCGGCCCCATCTCCGAAATCACTTTCTGGATGTCGGGCAAGCCAAGCTTGTGCTGCTTCAGGATATCCAGCCGGTATTTCATCAGCTTGTCATAATCCGGCTCATCGCGAGTAGTGCGGCGCAATTCGGGAATGCCGGTACGTTGTGAAAATTCGATCCAGATCTCCGGAACGAGGACACCTTCAAGGTCAAGACAAACGAGTTGCACGGAAAGACTCCATAATTAGCTAGGGCGGTGCGCCGCGAAGCGCGGATTCTACCATCTCCGAATTATTTTCGGCTAAGCGCAAACCGGTTTGCGTGCGCTGTTTCTTATGGCATTTGCCGGGCAGCGACAAGTTGATTCGGGCACATGAGCGGCGCACACTTTGAGCGGATATCCAAAAATCACATTACAATGGAACAGACTGTCCGGATAAAGGCATAAGGATCAAATGGAAATCAAGAAACTGAATGCAGCAAGCGGCTGGCAATGGATCAAGCAGGGCTATGCGCTGTTCATGAAAGCGCCACTGCTGTGGGTCGCCTTGATCGTGATCTGCTTTTTCGCCGGCGCCCTTTTGTCTGCCATTCCCGTCGCCGGCGATATTCTTTCCAGCCTGCTGATGCCGGCGGTAGTCGCCGGATTGATGACCGGTTGCCGTGCCGTGGAAAAAGACGAGGAACTGGAAATCGCGCACTTGTTTAACGGCTTCAAGCAACATACTTCGCAATTGGTCATGTTGGGCGGCATTTCCCTGGTCACGCAATTGCTGATCCTCGGCGCGATGATGTCAGTTGGCGGCGCCACGCTGGTCGGCATCCTGATCAGCGGGCAACAGCCGGAGGACCCCATGGTAGTCATGCAGGCATTTGCTGGGGCTGGTTTTGCCATTCTGCTCGGGCTGGTGTTGTTCAGTATTCTGATCATGGCGATGCAGTTCGCACCCATGCTGGTCTACTTCCACAATGTGGCTCCCGTCGAGGCGCTCAGACTCAGCCTGCGCGGATTCATGGCAAACGTCGGTCCGATGCTGGTGTACGGGCTCGTCCTGATACTCCTTGCCGTATTGGCCTCTATCCCGGTGTTTCTTGGCTGGCTGGTATTGTTGCCCGTCATTTTTACTTCGCTTTATGCAAGCTACTGCGACATTTTCCCGCCCTCAACCGATGCCGCCGACGCAACTGCTTAAACCGGCACCAATGCCTGATTGTGCAGCACGCCTCCACGCCGTCCTTTCCGGTCACGAATTGAAATTGTTATGGAAATAAGAAAACTGAACGCCGTACGCGGCTGGACCTGGGTAAAACAGGGCTACCAGCTCATCATGCGCAACCCGCTGATGTCCGTCACGCTCGCGCTGATCTGCGCCTTGTTCATGTTCACCGCCCTCAGCATGCCGGTGCTCGGGCCGCTGCTCGCGATAATGCTGATGCCGGTCGTCATGGCCGGTTATATGCGCGTTTGCCGTGCGCTGGAAGAAGAGGAAGCAGTCGAGTTCAAGCATCTGTTCGAAGGTTTCCGGAAGCACACGGCCCATCTGGCTGCGCTCGGCGGTTTCCTGATGCTGGGCATGCTGCTTTCCTCAATGGCGATGGTCATGGTCGGTGGTGATGATTTCCGCGCCCTGCTGGAACAAGTCAATGCCGCCAACGATCCGCAGATACTGATGAATGCCATGTCGACGGCCGGATCGGATGTTGTTTTCAGCCTGATGGTTGGGTTTTTCCTGGTTTGCGTGCTCATGCTGGCATTCCAGTACGCGCCTATGCTGGTATTTTTTAATGACCTGCGGCCCGTGGATGCGGTGCGCGCCAGCCTGTTCGGCTCCCTGCGCAACCTCATTCCGTATACCGTGTACAACCTCATCTTGCAGGTTATCGCACTGGTGCTTGCCATACTGCCCTTCGGTATCGGCCTGATCGTATTGCTGCCGCTCGGCCTGACGTCGCTCTACGTGAGCTACCGCAACATCTTTCCTTTCGCGCATGAACTTGCCGCGACCGACCCAGTTCCACACAATCCGGAGGTTTCACCATGAAATATGAAAACGCAACCAATGCCGAAGTCCGACAGGCGCAAGCTCCGCACAACCTGTTCGTCTCGGGCCTGTTCCTGTTCGATCTGATGATGACGCCGGCGGTGCTGGCGCTGAAGGCCGGCCTGGTGGGGTTGCTGGTACCGTTGCTGTGTTCCCTCGGTCTGCTCGGCTACATCTACCTGCGCAGCAAAAAGACCTCCACCTGGTTCGTGGACATGCACTGGAAACTGGCTGCGTCACGGGCTCGGTTGCTGCTGATCGGTTATGCGCTTACGGCAGCGCTGATCTTCGTTGCATGGTTAATCAGCATGACCTTGAGTGATCACAACATGCGCCACATTCTCTGGACCGCGCTTACGCGCATCGCCCTGATGCCTACATTGATCATGGTAATGGTCACCGCCGTGATGGAATTCGGCGGGTCGGCGCTGGCTGTCAAACGCGAAGTGCCGGACAAGCTGGCGACTCAGTTTCCTCCGAGCGCCTGATTCAGGGCTGCACAACGAACACGGCGGCCTGTCCATGCCGGACACCCGCCGTGTCCAGCAAGTTCCATACAGTAGTGTCTACGATCATGAAGCGTTTGCCGCTGCTGGCAATGCGCATGCCGGAATAGCCATCCACATAACCCTGCTGCGTGACTTTTTCCAGTAGTTTCACGCGCGCGTCCTGTGACAGCGGCTCGGCAGAGAGGCGCGATAGCAGTCGGGCAAACTCGTCGAAACTCATCTCGAACAATTGCAGCGCGAGGCGATTGCCATAAAAGAAGATTGGATCGTCCTCGGTACCGTGCGCCACAATGGCACGCGGCGCATTCCACACGGCAACACGTAGCGAAACGATGTCTGAAGGCGCGTTGTCGATCAACGCTTTGCCGGTAAGCCGCAGGTAGCTTTCCACGATGAGCCGCAAGCGCTCATCCAGCACTGCATCAGATGGCGGTAAGCTTGGCATATTCGAGCGCGAGCCACTTGCTGCCCGCGCGTTTGAAATTGACCTGCACGCGACCCTCGTTGCCGCCGCCTTCGGTATCCGTCACCACGCCCTCGCCGAATTTCTGGTGGAACACACGCTGGCCGATGCGCCACATCGAATCGGGCGAAACATGCGGCGTTGGCGCAGCCGGACTTGCTGCGAACGCGTTGACGTAGCTGTGCGTCTCATAACTGCTTGTCGCAAACGTTCTGGGGGCGCTGAAACGCGGCGTGATCCACTGCAACAACGCTTCCGGCAACTCGCGCAGGAAACTCGACACCCGACCGTAGTGCGTTTGCCCGTGCAGCATGCGCCTTTGCGCAAAGGTGAGATACAAACGTCGTCGGGCGCGGGTGATCGCCACATACATCAGGCGGCGCTCTTCATCCAGACCACCGTCCACGTTCTGGCTGTTCTGGTGCGGAAACAGATCCTCTTCCAACCCGGTAATGAACACGGTGTGGAACTCCAGGCCTTTTGCGGCATGCACCGTCATCAGATGCAGTGCATCGTCGCTGTCTCCCGCCTGGTGCTCTCCCGATTCCAGCGAGGCGTGAGTCAGGAATGCTGTCAGGCTGTCATCTTCATTCTCATGCACGAACATCGTCGCGGCATTGATCAGTTCGTTCAGGTTCTCCAGCCGCTCTTCAGCTTCGCGTTTCTTCGCACCCGTCTCATTTTTGTAGTGATCCACCAATCCGCTGTGCTGCAGCACGTGATCCACGATCTCAGGCAACGGCAAACCGGCAGTGCCACTGCGCAGCGCTTCGATCAACCCGACAAAGGCAGTGACTTTGCCGCCGGCGCGAGCCGCCGCGTCCCACAGCGTAGTGTTATTGACCCGCGCCACTTCCTGCAATTGCTCGATACTGCGCGCGCCTATGCCGCGTGTAGGAAAATTGATGATGCGCAGCAGCGAGTTGTCGTCGTCCGTGTTTTCCATCAGACGCAGGTAAGCCATCGTGTGCTTGACCTCCTGCCGCTCGAAGAAGCGCAAACCGCCATACACGCGATACGACAGTCCCGCCGACACCAGGGCATGTTCCAGCACCCGCGACTGCGCGTTGGAGCGGTAGAGCAGGGCCATCTCGGTGAGATGCACCCCGTCCTTTTGCAACTCCTGAATCTCGTCCACAATGAATTTCGCCTCGTCCACATCCGTCTCGGCCTCATACACGCGCAACTGCTCGCCGCCGCTTTCGGACGTCCACAGATTTTTGCCAAGCCGGTTGCGGTTGTTGCTGATGAGCGCATTGGCGGCGTCGAGGATGTTGCCGTGCGAGCGATAGTTCTGCTCCAGCTTGATGACGCTCTGAACGTGAAAGTCGCGCAGCAACTCCTGCATATTGCCGACGTTTGCGCCGCGGAAGGCGTAGATGGACTGGTCGTCGTCGCCCACTGCAAAGAGAGCGTTGTTTGCACCTGCCAATAGTTTCAGCCAGCGATATTGCAGCGGGTTGGTATCCTGAAACTCGTCCACCAGAATGTGCTTGAAGCGTTCCTGGTAGTGCTCGCGCAGTTGCTGGTTGCGCGACAGCAACTCGTAGCAGCGCAGCAGCAATTCGGAAAAATCCACCACGCCTTCGCGCTGGCATTGTGCGTCGTATTCGGCGAACACTTCCACCTTGCGCCGCGTATAGGGATCGTAGGCTTCCACCCCCGAAGCGCGCAGGCCCTGCTCCTTGCTGCCGCTAATGAAGTTCTGCATCTCGCGCGGTGGATATTTCTCGTCGTCCACGTTCATCGCCTTCATCAGGCGCTTGATGGCGGAAAGCTGGTCGCCGGAATCGAGAATCTGGAAGGTCTGCGGCAGATTCGCCTCGCGGAAATGCGCGCGCAGCATGCGGTTGCACAGGCCGTGGAAAGTGCCTATCCACATGCCGCGCGTATTGATGGGCAGCATCGCCGACAGCCGCGTCACCATCTCCTTGGCCGCCTTGTTGGTAAAGGTCACCGCAAGGATGCCGTGCGGACTGACTTGGCCGGTGCTAATGAGGTAAGCGATGCGCGTAGTGAGCACACGCGTCTTGCCGCTGCCCGCACCGGCAAGGATCAGCGCGGATTGAGCGGGAAGTTCGACGGCGGCACGTTGTTCGGGATTGAGACCGGAAAGCAGAGTGGGATTCATGGTGTGATTATCCCACAGCCGTTCGCCAGGAATGATCAACTCACCGAGTTTCGACTTTTCCCTGCAGCGCTTGCAATACAATTATTTCGGGGCCAGCTCTCCGTACCAGTATGCAGCCGTGACCCCGCCATCCATGAGGAAATCGCTGCCGGTGATAAACGTTCCGTCCGACCCCATCAACAGAGCGCCAACGACCCCCACCTCATCCGGCGTTCCGCCGCGCCCGGCTGGGGACAGCTCGATCATGCGCCGGTAACCCGCACCGCGCGGGCCAGTTAGTTCATCCCTGGCGAGAGGTGTGAAGATGATGCCGGGGCTGATCGTGTTGACCCGCGCGCCGCGCTTTCCCCACTGCACAGCCTCGGCCATCACCCGCAGAGAGTTTCCGCGCTTGGATATCTGGTAGGCATTGAGCGGGTCGGTTACTTTGTCCGGTTGGAGCATGGGGAGTGCGAGCAACTCGTCGGCAGGCGTAGTCGCCAGCGCCTTGTCTTGCTCGGGTGTTAGCGCCGGAAGACGGTGCCCGGACTGCGAAGAAATGACCACACCCGCTCCGCCGTGCGCGATAACGTTGCCGAATTCCTCGAGCACAAGCGCGGTGCCATACAGATCGACCTTCAGGATAGCTGCCGGCGATGCCTGACTGGGAGAGACACCAGCGGCATGGATGACTCCGGTGACGCTGCCAATTGCCGTGGCTGTTTCGACGAGCGCATGCACCGACTGGCGCGAGGAGACATCGACGATAGCGGTGCTCACCTCGAAACCGGCGTCGCTGAGAATTTTGGCAGCTGCATCAAGGTTATCCTGGCGCAGATCAGCCAACAACAGGTGCTTGCCAGCGCTTACCCGCCGTGCAATTGCCTGACCGATCGATCCGGCACCGATTAGGACGATAATATTTTTCATTGCGATCTCCTTTCTTTTCGCCTAATTCTTGGGTCTAGCGACAGGCCGTCGAAAAACGACAAGCTTGGCAGTCATTACCTGCACAACCTCACCGGCTTGATTGTGCGTCTTGTTGCGGATGGTCACGATGCCGCGATCGGGACGCGAGCGCGAAGCCGAAACTTGTAGCACTTCACTGTCAACACTCAGAACATCGCCGGGGCGTGTGGGTATGGGCCAACTGAGTTCACATCCGGCTCCAATAACACCGCCTGCAAAGCGCGCGCTGCCGGTAACGATTAGCCGCATGGTGATAGCGGCGGTATGCCATCCGCTGGCGGCAAGTCCGCCAAACAAACTGTCGCGGGCAGCTTGCTCATCAAGGTGAAAGGGTTGCGGATCGAACTGGATGGCAAAAGCCTTGATTTGCGCTTCGTCCACAGCGTAGCTGGCACTGCCGAATTTTTGTCCGACTTGAATATCCTCCAGATAAAGCAGCTCGCCGTCAGTTTTTTCCACCATGCAAATGTCCTCTTAAAGTGTTGATTCCAGTTCATGGCATATTTGTACATAGCCAGGCCGGTACGTGCCTTGATATTGGTACGAACTGCTTCAAAGATTCGACCCGAGGTCTCGTCATTCGATTCGGCTCGTGCAAACGCTATCGCACCGACCATCTCGGCAAGTAACGAAACCGTTAACGAATCCGGCTTTTATTCCGAATACTATATTGAGCTACCCCGTACTTTGTCCGCCGGATACTTCTTGGCGTTCAGAACCAGCTTTTTATCTACCGCGACCACCAAGTCCAGCTTCAGCTTTTCCGCCAGGCTGATGAGATAAACCTGGATATCCGCCAGTTCCAGTTCGACTTCGGCGAGTTTTTCAGGGGACAGGTTGCAGCTTTGCTCCTCTGTCAGCCACTGGAAATGTTCGACCAACTCTGCGGCCTCGACGATAAGCGCCATGGACAGATTCTTGGGCGAATGGAACTGGTCCCAATCGCGCTCGACCACGAATTGGCGTACTTGCTTCTTGATCCCATCGAAATCTGATTCAGCCATCATGACTCCATATCCGCTGTTAATGGATTCATTGTGGCGTAGCAACCTGACTAAATCAATTTTCTGTTTTGTTCTTTACCCGACAAAAATAAAAACGGGGAAGCATTGCGCTTCCCCGTCCTGTTGCATGCTTCTTCTTGTTGTTTATTTTTGCTTCTTCTTGTTCTCGATCATCTCATGCATGATGGGTGCAAGGATGATTTCCATCGCGTGACTCATCTTGCCGCCGGGCGTGACCAGCGTATTGGCGCGGGACATGAATGAGTTGGGGATCATTTGCAAGTAATACGGGAAGTTCACCCCCTTGGGGTTGCTGAAACGGATGACCACGAAGCTTTCGTCCGGCGTTGGAATGTCGCGGGCGATGAACGGATTGGAGGTATCCACCGTGGCGATGCGCTGGAAGTTGATGTGCGTGCGCGAAAATTGCGGGGTGATGTATTTCACGTAGTCCGGCATACGGCGCAGGATGGTGTCCACCGTCGCTTCGGCGGAATAGCCGCGTTCCTTCTTGTCGCGATGGATCTTCTGGATCCATTCGAGGTTGACCACCGGTACCACGCCGATACCCAGGTCCACGTACTTGCCCGCATCGATGTCGCCATCCATCGCCAGCCCGTGCAAACCCTCGTAGAACAGCAGATCGGAATTCGCTTCGATGGATTCCCACGGCGTAAACACGCCCGGAACCAGATCGGTCTTGCCGAAGTGCTTGTTGTGCAACTCCGCTTCTTCCTCGCTATGCACGTAGAAACGGCGTTTGCACATGCCGGTTTCGCCATAGACCTTGAACATTTCTTCGATCTTGTCAAAGTGATTGGACTCGGGACCGAAGTGACTGAAATGATTATTGCCGGCTTTGGTCGCTTCGACGACCGCAGCGCGAAATTCCACACGATTCAGCTTGTGCAGGCTGTCGCCTTCAACGACGGCAGCTTTGATGTCTTCGCGCCGAAAGATGTTCTCGAACGCCTGCTTGACGGTGGTGGTACCGGCGCCGGACGAGCCGGTGACGGCAATAACGGGATGCTTAAGGGACATGAGCCACTCTCCTGAAGAATATGATTGAATTTTGGATACCGATTTTAGCAGAACCCCCCCGATGCCGCTAACAGGACGCCGTGTTAATGCCCATTACCGATATAATGTCAGCCTCTTTTGCACGGCACCTAATAACCACTTTCATCATGCAACAAAACTATTCGCCCAAAGACATCGAAGCTTCCGCCCAGCAACATTGGGACAAACAGCAAACCTTCCGCGCTGTGAGGGAATCCGGCAAGCCCAAGTACTACTGCCTGTCCATGTTCCCCTACCCTTCCGGCAAGCTGCACATGGGCCACGTGCGCAACTACACCATCGGCGATGTGCTGACCCGTTGGCACAAGATGCGCGGCTACAGCGTGCTGCAACCCATGGGCTGGGATGCCTTCGGCCTGCCCGCCGAGAACGCCGCCATCCAGAACAAGGTGCCGCCCGCCAAGTGGACTTACGACAACATCGCCTACATGAAGAAGCAGCTCCAGTCGCTGGGGCTGGGCATTGACTGGACGCGCGAGATCGCCACCTGCCAGCCCGACTATTACAAGTGGAACCAGTGGCTGTTTCTGCGCATGCTGGAAAAAGGCGTCGCCTACAAGAAGACACAAGTGGTGAACTGGGACCCGG
>CAYOJU010000060.1:12209-14618 GCA_964404355.1 uncultured Sideroxydans sp.
ATGCTGGAAAAAGGCGTCGCCTACAAGAAGACACAAGTGGTGAACTGGGACCCGGTGGACCAGACCGTGCTGGCCAACGAACAGGTGATCGACGGGCGCGGCTGGCGCACCGGCGCGCTGGTGGAAAAGCGCGAGATCCCCGGCTACTACTTCGGCATCACCCAGTACGCGGATGAACTGCTGGCCGACCTCGACAAGCTGCCGGGCTGGCCCGAGCGCGTGAAGACCATGCAGGCCAACTGGATAGGCAAGAGCCACGGCGTACGCTTCGCGTTTCCATACAAGTTACCCGCCGCAGGCGACCAGGCAGCTACCGGCTACACGCTACCGGCTACCGGCTTGTTATGGGTGTACACCACACGTGCCGACACCATCATGGGTGTCACCTTCGTCGCCGTTGCTGCCGAACATCCGCTGGCCGCGCACGCTGCGAAGAGCAACAAGGATGTCGCCGCCTTCGTCGAGAAGTGCAAGCATGTGTCGGTAATGGAAGCCGACATGGCCACCATGGAGAAGGAAGGCGTGGACACGGGACTGAAAGTCACTCACCCGCTGACTGGCGAACAGGTGCCGGTGTGGGTCGGCAACTATGTGCTGATGGGCTATGGCGAAGGCGCGGTGATGGCCGTTCCTGCACATGACGAGCGCGATTTCGGTTTCGCGAAAAAATACAAGCTGACGATCACTCAGAGCATCGATATCCCGGGTAAGACTTTCTCCACCGACGCATGGCAGGAGTGGTACGCCGACAAAGAGGGCGGTATCTGCATCAATTCCGGCAAATACGACGGCATGAATTATCAACAGGCTGTGGATGCCATCGCCGCCAACCTGAAAGCAAAGGATCTCGGCGACAAGCAGGTGCAATGGCGTCTGCGCGACTGGGGCGTATCGCGCCAGCGTTACTGGGGCTGTCCGATTCCCATCATCCACTGCGACACTTGTGGCGACGTGCCGGTGCCGGACGATCAACTCCCGGTAGTGCTGCCCGAGGATTGCGTACCGGACGGCAGCGGCAACCCGCTGCTCAAGCGCGCCGATTTCCTGAATTGCCCATGTCCGAAATGCGGCAAGCCCGCCAAGCGCGAGACCGACACGATGGACACCTTCGTCGATTCGAGCTGGTATTACGCGCGATATTGTTCCAGTGTCGGGGCCGACGGATTCAGAAAAGACGCGATGGTGGACAGTGAAACCAACCACTGGATGCCGGTGGATCAGTACATCGGTGGCATCGAGCACGCGATTTTGCACCTGCTGTATTCGCGTTTCTGGTGGAAAGTAATGCGAGATGTTGGATTGCCGGGAGCGCTCCCTCACCCTAACCCTCTCCCTGGGGGCGAGGGGACAAACGGCGCGCGTAGCGCGGAGCAAACCATTGATGAACCGTTCGCCAACCTGCTCACGCAAGGCATGGTGCTCAACCACATCTATTCGCGCAAAACAGACAAGGGCGGCATCCGCTATTTCGCACCCGAGGAAATCGAGCCTATAAAAGATGAAACCGGTCACATCACCGGCGCCAAATGCCTGGCGGACGGCGCTGCGGTGGACTATCAGGGCATAGGCACCATGTCGAAATCCAAGCTAAACGGCGTGGATCCGCAAGCACTGATCGAACAGTACGGCGCCGATACCGCGCGCCTGTTCATGATGTTTGCCGCACCGCCGGAACAGACTCTCGAATGGGCCGATTCCGGTGTGGAAGGCGCACACCGCTTCCTCAAGCGCCTGTGGGCGTTCGCCGTCGAATTCGACGGCATCGGCAAACAGGCTGGCGATTTGGCGAATCTTTCCAACGAAGCCAAGACGCTGCGCCGCGAGATTCACCTTGCGCTGCGTCAGGCCAACTATGATCTCGGACGTTTCCAGTTCAACACCGTGGTTTCGGCCGCGATGAAGATGCTCAATGCACTGGACAAGTCAGGCAAGGATGCGGAATGCAGGTCAGTGGTGGCCGAAGCGCTGTCCATTCTGTTGCGCCTGCTGTCGCCGATCACGCCGCACATCGCGCATGCCCTGTGGCAGGACCTCGGTTACGGTGACGACATCCTCACCGCACAGTGGCCGGAACCGCTGGAGGCAGCGCTGGTACAGGACGAGATCGAGCTGGTAATCCAGGTAAACGGCAAGCTGCGCGGCAATTTGCGCGTAGCCGCAAATGCCGACAAGGCCGCCATCGAGCAGGCAGCGCTGGCGCACGAAGCGGTACAAAAACAACTGGCGGGTGGAACGGCGAAGAAGGTCATCGTCGTGCCGGGCCGCCTGATCAATGTGGTGATCTGATGACAAATGCGATGCGTGCTATTTTGTTGCTTATGGTGCTGGTACTTGCAGCCTGCGGCTACCACTTGCGCGGCAGCAACCTCAGTGACGTTCAATTCGCATTCAAGTCGCTGTATCTGAAAG
>CAYOJU010000060.1:14718-17936 GCA_964404355.1 uncultured Sideroxydans sp.
CGCGGCAGCAACCTCAGTGACGTTCAATTCGCATTCAAGTCGCTGTATCTGAAAGCACCAGGAGAAACGCCCTTCGTCGTCGATCTGCGCCACACACTGAAAACCAACAAGATCAATTTGGCCGCTACGCCCGATACTGCCGATCTGGTGCTGGAAATCGTCTCTGAACATACAGTCAAGCAAATCCTTTCGCTTTCCGGCGCCGGGCGCGTGCAGGAATTCCAGTTGTTTTACAACGTCTCCTTACGCGCTTACGACAACCAGCAAAACGACTGGCTGCCCCCCGAAGAGATTTCGCTGTCACGCATCATGACTTATGACGATACGCAGGTACTCGCCAAGGAGCAGGAAGAAACGTTGCTCTATAAGGATATGCGCAGCGATGCCGTAGGACAGGCCGTGCGCCGCCTGTACCGAGCAAAACCGCAACTGTAATACTATGGCACCTCTAGAATTCATTTTTCGGGATGAAGCGCAAGGAGCCGCGCAGCGAGGGACGAGACATACCGCAATTGGTAGGCGAGGAGCGAGCGAGCACGCGACGCGGCGATTCGCCCGAATAATGAGTTTATAGAGGCGCCATTGAGAATCTCGACCGAAGACCTGCCGCTGCATCTGTCCAAAGGACTGGGCTCGCTGTATGTCATCCACGGCGAAGCGCTGCTGCTTGCCATTGAAGCTGCCGATGCCATTCGCACCGCCGCACGTGAGGCGGGTTACAGTGAGCGCGAAACACTGATCGCCGAACAGGGCTTCAAGTGGGCGGAGTTGCGCAACAGCGCGCAAAGCATGTCGCTGTTCTCCTCGCGAAAAATAATCGATCTGCGCATTCCTTCCGGCAAGCCCGGCGTGGAAGGCGCACAGGCACTGCAGGAACACTGCGAAAGCCTGAACGCGGATACGCTTACGCTGATCTCGCTGCCGCGCCTGGACGGCACGGCCCTGAAAAGCAAGTGGTTCACGGCACTGGAACAGCATGCCACCGTCATCAGTGCCGACGAGGTTTCACTGGCGGCTCTGCCTGCCTGGATCGCCGCGCGCATGAAACGTCAGGGTCAATCTGCCGATGCGGACACGCTGGCCTTCCTGGCCCAGCGCGTGGAAGGCAATCTGCTTGCCGCATTCCAGGAAATTCAAAAACTCGCGCTGCTGTTTCCAGCGGGACCGCTGTCGTTCGACCAGGTCAAGGATTCGGTGATGGATGTGGCGCGTTACGACGTGTTCAAGCTATCCGAGGCGATGCTGGCGGGCGATACCGAGCGTTACGCGCGTATTCTCGACGGTTTGCGCGCCGAAGGCACTGCAACCGTTTTGATTTTGTGGGCCGTCGCGGAAGATATCCGCACGCTGGCCAAAGTATCGCGTGCCATGCAACAGAATGGCAATCTTTCCGGCGCTTTGCGCGATGCACGCGTGTGGGGCATAAGACAAAAGCTGGTGGAACGTGCAGTCCGCCGCTTCACGCCGACCTTCGCCGAACGCGCCCTGCGCCAGGCCGCACTGATCGACCGGCTGATCAAGGGTTTGCGCCAGGGCGACGTGTGGGATGAATTGCTGCAACTGGGTGTGCGCTGCGCCAGAGCGGGGGCACGATGAACGATCAGGAAGTCTTCGTGGTCATCACCAATGTTCCCGACAGGGCTACTGCGGAACGCATCGCCGAAGCCCTGGTCACAGTGAGCGTCGCGGCCTGCGTGAACATTCTGGCCGAATGCGCATCGGTCTATCGCTGGCAAGGCAAGCTCGAACACGCCACTGAAGTGCCGTTGCTTATCAAGACCACGCGCGCTGCCTATCCGCAGTTGGAAAAAGAATTGCGCAAGCTGCATCCCTATGAAGTGCCCGAGATCATCGCGCTGCCTGTCGGTGCCGGATTGCCGGAATATTTGAACTGGGTCGTAACCGAAACAAGGACTGAAAAAACATGATGCGTCGTTTGCTGTTGATCGTTTTGCTGTGTATCGCGCCAGCGGCGCATGCCGATTTCCTCTCCTTCGGCAGCAAGAAGCCAACCTTCCTGCCGGCCGAACAGGCATTCGGATTAAGCGTCGAGGTCTGCGACAAGAACGCACTGCTGGCCAATTTCAAGGTGACGCCGGGTTACTATTTGTATCGCGACAAGCTCATTTTTTCGCTCGTAGACAAAAAGGCCAGGATTGCCAGAATCGAGTTGCCCAAAGGCGACACCAAGAGCGACCCCAACCTTGGCCTGATTGAGGTATACCACCAGTCGTTCCAGGCGAAAATCTTGCTGGAACACGCCGATCCGGCACGGCCGCTGACATTGAATGCGAGCTATCAAGGCTGCAGCGACGACGGGTTGTGCTATCCGCCCATCGAAAAACAGATCACGGTTGAACTGGCGCAGTTTGTCTGCAATTCCCCCGCCCCTGCTGTCACTGCTTCTCACGAAAATGAGAACACTCAGATCGCAAAAGTGTTCAAGCAAGGCAGTTTCTGGCTAATCGTATCGTTCTTCTTCGGCGCAGGCCTGCTACTGTCCCTCACGCCCTGCGTGTTCCCGATGATTCCCATCCTCTCGCGTATCATCGTTGGGCACGGGCACAACATCACCCACCGACATGCCTTCGTTCTGTCGTTTGCCTATGTGCAGGGCATGGCGATCACTTACACCATTGCAGGTGTCGTGGCTGGCTATACCGGAGCGCTCGCTTCAAACGATCTGCAGACCACCTGGGTACTGGGCAGCTCCGCTGCCCTGTTCGCAATCCTGTCGTTGTCCATGTTCGGACTCTATGAGCTGCAACTACCCACTGCGCTGCAAAGCAAACTGGCTGATACTAGTAACAAACTGCACGGAGGCCACCTTTCCGGCGTGTTCGGCATGGGCGTGCTGTCCGCCTTGATCATAGGCCCATGCGTCGCTGCCCCGCTTGCCGGAGCTCTGGTATATATAAGCCAAACCCACGACGCCCTGCTGGGCGGCTCCGCACTGTACGCCATGGGGCTGGGCATGGGTGTGCCGCTGCTGATCATCGGTACGTCAGCGGGCGCACTGTTGCCCAAGACCGGTCCATGGATGGAAGCGGTCAAACGTTCTTTCGGCGTGATCATGCTGGCGATGGCGATCTGGATCGTTTCGCCCGTCATTCCAGTGAGCGCGCAGATGTTGCTATGGGCGGCATTGCTGATTTTCACGGCGATCTACCTGCATGCGTTCGATACATTGCCGCCTAACGCGCATGGTGTAAGCCGGT
>CAYOJU010000061.1:0-17829 GCA_964404355.1 uncultured Sideroxydans sp.
TGTTCGGTTATGGCGGCGGCGTGATCCCGCGCTTTACCGAGCTGAAGAACGCAGATGGCACGCCCCAATTCAAGGATGCAGCCGAATTTCATACCCTGCGCATCATGCCTCCGCCCGGCATGCACTATGATACAGCCACGCTGCGCCAGTTTTGCGATATCTGGGAAAAACACGGTTCCGGTCTGATTGCGTTGCACGGCCAATCCGGCGACATCATGTTCCAGGGCTGTACCACCGAGAACGTGCAAAAAGCCTTCGACGATTTCAATGAAATGGGTTTCGACCTCGGTGGCGCAGGCCCCGCAGTGCGTACCTCCATGTCATGCGTCGGTGCGGCTCGTTGCGAACAATCCTGTTACAACGAAGCCCAGGCACACCGCGCTGTACTGAACACCTTCCTGGATGACCTGCACCGTCCTTCTCTGCCATACAAATTCAAGTTCAAGTTCTCCGGCTGCCCGAACGACTGCATGAACGCGATTCAACGTGCCGACATGGCCGTGATCGGTACATGGCGCGACAATATCCGCACCGACGAGGCGCTGGCCAAGAAGTGGTTTGCCAAGCACGGCATGGATGAGCTGGTTAATGACGTCGTGGCGCGTTGCCCGACCAAGACCTTCCAAGTCAAGGAAATCGGCAAGATCAAGAAGGGCGAGCACACCTCTACCGTTGCCGTGAGCGACACGCACGCCGTCGAGATCAACAACCAGGATTGCGTGCGCTGTATGCACTGCATCAACGTGATGACAGGTGCACTGGCTCCCGGCAAAGACAAGGGTGCGAGCGTGCTGATCGGCGGCAAGAGCCACCTGAAGATCGGCGGCCTGATGGGTACTGTGGTCATCCCGTTCATCAAACTGGATACCGAAGAAGAAGTCGAGAAGCTGGTCGATTTTGCTCAGCGCGCCATCGATTTCTTTGCTGAGAACGCGCTGGAGCACGAGCGTACAGGTGAAATGATCGAGCGTATCGGCCTGGCCAATTACCTCGATGCGATGGAAATCGATGCCGATCCGGCGATGATCAATTCGCCGCGTATGAACCCTTACGTGCGTACCGACGGTTGGGACGACGAAGTCGCTCGGATCAAAGCCAAAAAGCAAGCTGCCTGAGGAGATAGAAGATGAATGCACCCGTACAGATGCGCCGCCCGAAAGAGACTGGCGTTCCGGACAACAAGAAATACCTGCACCCGGTTCTGGCCAAGAACTACGGCAACTGGAAATATCATGACCGTCCCCGTCCCGGTGTGTTGCACCACGTGGCGCACAGCGGCGACCAGGTTTGGTCGGTGCGTGCCGGTACGCAGCGCCAGATGGATGTCTACACGATCCGCACCCTGTGCGATATCGCAGACAAGTTTGCTGAAGGCCGCGTGCGTTTCACCATCCGTTCCAACATCGAATTCATGGTATCGGAGGAGAAGATGGTTGCACCGCTGATCGCCGAACTGGAAAAGCACGGCTTCCCCGTCGGTGGAACCGGCAATTCGGTTACGATGATTGCACACACCCAGGGTTGGTTGCATTGCGACATCCCCGGTACCGACGCTTCCGGCGTGGTCAAGGCGCTGATGGACGAACTGATTGTCGAGTTCAAGCGTGAAGAAATGCCGAACCGCGTGCACCTGTCCACCTCCTGCTGTGAAATCAACTGCGGCGGCCAGGCTGACATCGCCGTTATCGTGCAGCACACCAAGCCGCCGGTCATCAATCATGACCTGGTTGCCAACGTGTGCGAACGTCCGGCAGTAGTTGCGCGTTGCCCGGTTGCAGCGATCCGTCCCGCCATGGTGAACGGCAAGCCTTCACTGGAAATCGACGAAACAAAATGTATGTGCTGCGGCGCCTGCTACCCCCCATGCCCACCAATGCAGATCAACGATCCGGAGAATTCAAAGCTGGCGATCTGGGTAGGCGGCAAAAACTCCAATGCGCGCGGCAAACCGACTTTCATGAAGATGGTCGCTTCCGGTTTACCCAACAACGCGCCGCGCTGGCCCGAAGTTGCAGCGGCCGTGAAGAACATCATTGCCGTTTACAAGGAAGACGCACGTCCCTGGGAGCGTATGGCCGACTGGATCGACCGAATCGGCTGGCCGCGTTTCTTCGAGAAGACCGGGCTGCCGTTCACCAAGTACCTGATCGATGACTGGCGTGGCTCGCGTGCCAACTTGAACGCTTCGACGCATATCAGGTTCTGAAATATTCCCTCCCCCTTGCAGGGGGAGGGCTAGGGAGGGGGTAGAAGCGTGGATACCTCACTGTTCTACCCCAATCCTAACCTTCCCCCTGCAAGGGGGAAGGAACAGGTAAGCAGCATAATTAGGGTATTTGTTTTAACTGTAACTTTATAGGATGCCCAACATGAAATTTGGCATAGTCGTCAACGAAGGTCCTTACCAGCATCAAGCCAGCGACTCGGCTTATATGTTTGCCAAGGCCGCCATCGCCAAGGGGCACGAAGTATGGCGCGTGTTCTTCTACCACGATGGCGTTCAAAACGCGTCCAAGCTGACCGAGCCGCCGCAGGATGACAGGCACATTGTGAACCGCTGGACCAAACTGGCCGAAGAACACAAGGTCGACCTGGTGGTTTGTGTAGCAGCAGCGTTGCGCCGCGGCATCAAGGAAGAGAACCTGGCACAGGGTTTCCGTATTTCCGGTCTGGGGCAATTGGTGGAAGCCGGTATCAAGTGTGACCGTCTGGTCACCTTCGGCGATTAAGGAGAGACGAAATGAGTGATGCAAAAAAATTCATGTTCGTCAATCGCAAGGCGCCGTACGGCACGATCTATGCCCTTGAATCGCTGGAAGTGGTGTTGATCACTGCGGCTTTCGATCAGGACGTGTCGCTGGCCTTCCTGGATGACGGCGTATACCAGTTGAAGAAGGGGCAGCAGACCAAGGGGATCGAGATCAAAAATTTCTCGCCCGCCTATCGTGCCCTGGAAGATTACGACGTTGAGAAACTGTACGTCGAAAAGGAAGCCATGGAGGCGCGGGGTCTGACCGAGGAAGATTTTCTGGTGCCAGTTACTGTGCTCAGCCGTGCCGAAATGGGCAAGCTGATGGATGAGCAAGACGTGGTCTTGAGTTTCTAAGGGGACGCAATGTTAAACATCATCAATAAATCACCTCTGACCAGTGTTACGTTGGACACTTGCCTGAATACAGCAACAGGCGGGGATATTCTGCTCATCGAAGATGCAGTCTATGCGGCAACGCGTGGCAATGCAGCCGAAGCGAAGCTGAAAGCGGCGATGGGCAAATTCAAATTTCATGTGTTGATGCCTGATCTGGAGGCACGCGGTCTTGGCGACCGCCTCATGGAAGGCGTCTCGGCTGTGGATTACAGCGGTTTCGTTGACCTGACCAGCAATAACAAAACCTGCCAATCCTGGCTGTAATTGAACATTGCTTTTCTCGTTTGCTCTTTCTCCCGCTTGCGGGGGAAAGTTGGATAGGGGGGAGCTAGAGTGAGCTTTAACCACAATTATTATTTTCAAGGAGAAACAGCATGGCTAACATCGAAGTCGCCGGAAAAAGCTACGAAACAGACGAAGAAGGTTATCTGATCAATCTGGCCGATTGGAATACCGACGTTGCGAATTACATCGCGCAAACCGAAAGCATCAACATGACCGATCAGCACTGGGAAGTCGTCAACTTCCTGCGCGAGTACTTTGAAGAATATCAAATTGCTCCGGCAGTTCGCGTTCTGACCAAGGCGATCGGCAAGAAACTCGGCGCGGAAAAAGGCAACAGCGAATACCTGTACGGTCTGTTCCCGTACGGCCCAGGCAAGCAGGCATGCAAGATCGCCGGTCTGCCCAAGCCCACCGGTTGCGTTTAATTTACACACTGCGATAGGGATTCCTTCATGGCGAGCATCGTCTTTGCGATCATGTTTTATCTCGCTACGCTGTTGTTCGTCGTAGGGTTGCTCTATCGCATCAACACCTACGCCCGCACCCCGGCACCGCTGAAGATACCGACCACACCCGCGCCGACCACAACGGGCGGCGTGGTGATGCGCATGACGCGTGAGGTCGTGTTCTTCGAGAGTCTGTTCAAGTCCAATCTGTGGATATGGGGTTTGGGCATGATGTTCCATGCCAGCCTGGCACTGGTGCTTATGCGCCATCTGCGCTATTTCACCGAGCCGGTCTGGGGATGGGTCGCTTTAATCCAGCCGTTCGGTATGTATGCGGGCATCACCATGCTGTTGGGTTTGTGCGGACTGTGGGGACGGCGCTTTTTCGTCGAACGCATCCGTTACATCTCAACACCGTCAGATCACCTGATGCTGCTGTTGCTCATTGGCATTGCCGCATCCGGTTTGATGATGAAGTTCGTCGTCCATACCGACGTGATCGCCGTAAAAGGATATTTCCTCGGCTTGATGCATTTTAATATCCAGGCGCTTCCGGCAGATCTGTTGCTGCTGGTGCACCTGTCTCTGGTTATGTCGCTCCTGGTTGTATTCCCCTTCAGCAAATTGCTGCATGCGCCGGGAGTCTTTTTCTCACCAACCCGCAATCAGAAAGATAATCCGCGCGAACAGCGCCACCTGAGTGCCTGGGCCAAGAAACTGGAATCGGAGAAAAACTGAAATGGCAGACATCGTAGCGCCAGCCTATCGCACCTTTCCCATCATTCCCGCGCTCAAGCCGGGAGCGATGGAGGGTAAAGGGCCGTATGTAGCCAACGAAAAACTCAACGAGGCTCTCGGTTTTCCGGGCCAGTTGGTGGAAGACTGGCATGATCGTGCCATCGCCAAAATGGGCGAGTTGCTGTCCAAGTACCGTTCTCTCAGGGTATTCATGGATGCCTGTGTGCATTGCGGCGCATGCACCGACAAGTGCCATTATTTCATTGGCACGCAAGATCCGAAGAATATGCCGGTAGCGCGCCAGGATCTGATGCGCAGCGTATACCGTCGCTATTTCACTTTGCCCGGCAAGCTGTTTCCAAAACTCGTTGGTGCGCGCGATCTGACGCGCGAAGTGCTGGACGAGTGGTACAACTATTACAACCAGTGTTCCGAATGCCGCCGTTGCTCGGTGTTCTGTCCCTATGGTATCGACACTGCCGAGATCACCATGGCGGCGCGCGAGATCCTCGATTCAATCGGTTATGGACAGAAGTATTCCAACGAGATCATCGGCAAGGTACACAGGATCGGTAACAACCTAGGTTTGCCCGGCCCGGCGCTGATCGATACGCTGGAAGGCCTGGAAGAAGACGTCAAGGATGCCACCGGCGTCGATGTGCGTTTCCCCATCGACGTGAAGGGCGCGGAAGTACTGCTCGTCACGCCGTCAGCCGACTTCTTCGCCGAACCGCATATCGATAGCCTGATCGGCTATGCCAAAGTGTTTCATGCCACCGGCACCAGCTGGACGCTGTCGTCGATGGCTTCGGAGGCCGGCAACTTCGGCATGTTCATCGGCAACTACGACCAGCTGCGCAAGATCGCGCTGCGTATCCGCGAAGCTGCGCTGGAACTCGGCGTGAAGCGCATCGTGGTGGGCGAGTGCGGCCATGCATGGCGCGTGGCTTACAGTTTCTGGAACACCTTGAGCGGAGTAGGCGGCGGTGCCGGTGAGGTTGACCGTTTTGCGCAGATGCTGCAAAAACAGCTCGACCATCGCTACAAACAGCCGACGCATATCTGCGAATTTACCTGGGACATGATCGAACGCAATGCATTGACGTTCGACAAGTCGGCCAACGACAAGCACATCATTACTTTCCACGATTCATGCAACGTGGCGCGCGGTTCCAGCATGGGCAATTTGCCCGGCGGACAGTTCGAGATTCCGCGCAACATCATCAAGGCGGTCGCCAATAATTTCGTCGAGATGGCACCCAACACGACGCGCGAGCAGACCTTCTGCTGCGGTGGTGGCGGCGGTCTGCTGACGGACGATTTGCTTGACGTGCGCGTCAAGGGAGCTTTGCCGCGCATGGAAGTATTGCAGCAGGTTGTGGACGAGCATGGGGTCAACTTCATGGCAACCATCTGTGCCATCTGCAAGGCGCAATTTACCAAGGTCATGCCCATCTACGGTTTCGACAGAAGAATGGTGGGCGGAGTACATCAACTGGTCAGCAATGCGATCCAGTTGGGTCAGAAATAACGAGGAGAAGGCGAATGTCAGCAACAACCGAAACCCCGCAAAAGTTAACTTTCCGACGTTACAAGGATGGCGACAGCAAAGTCCGCCGCCTGAACGACAAGATTTTCCAGGCCGGCTATTCCTACAAATGCCCGACCTACATCCAGTCCACGCCGCCCTGCCAGGGCAGTTGCCCGGCGGGCGAGGACATTCGCGGTTATCTGGGTATTGTGCGCGGCACCGAGAAAGTGCCAAACGGTGCCGATGGCAAGCCGGTCATGCCGTGGCAGGAATATGCCTGGCGCCGTCTGACCGAAGCCAATCCGTTCCCGTCGGTGATGGGACGCGTGTGCCCGGCTCCCTGCGAAAGCGGTTGCAACCGCAACGAAGTTGAAGACCACGTCGGCATCAACTCGGTTGAACACTTCCTCGGCGAATATGCCATTGCCAACAAGCTCAAGTTCAACAAGCCGAACGTGAAGTCGTCCGGCAAGAAAGTTGCCATTCTCGGCGGCGGACCCGCCGGATTGTCCTGCGCCTACCAACTGGTGAAGATGGGTCACGACGTCACTGTGTTCGACGAGCATGAGCAGCTTGGCGGCATGATGCGTTACGGCATCCCCGGTTTCCGTACGCCGCGTGAAGTGCTAGACGCCGAGATCCTGCGCATTCTTGATCTGGGCGTAAAGACCCGCCTGAATACACATGTTGGCAAAGACATCACGCTGGACCAGATCAACAAGGAATTCAATGCCGTGTTCCTGGGCATGGGTGCGCAGTCTGGCCGTGCGTTGCCTATCGCCGATAGCGCTGCACCCAACGTGGTGACTGCAACCGCATTCCTGCAAGCCTTTAACGAAGGCCGTCTGCAGCATGTTGGCAAGCGTGTGGTCGTCGTCGGTGGCGGTGATACTTCCATCGACGTGGCGACTGTGGCGCGCCGTCTGGGCCACATTTCCAAAGCCAACCCGACCGATACCGAATCTGCCATCGCCGGACGCATGGCGCATGACGTTGCGGAAATATCCGCCAAGGAAGGTGCGGAAGTGGCGCTGACCTCGGTGTTCGACATCGACAAGATGCAGGCCAACAAGCACGAGATTGAACAGGCGCTGGCTGAAGGTATCTACATTCTCGGCGGTCTGGCTCCGGTCGCCGTCGTCAAGGACGCCAATGGCCGCGCCACCGCGCTGCGCGTGGTCAAGTGCGAAGCCAAGTTCGTCTCGGGCCGTCTGGAGATCAAGAACATCGAAGGTACGGAATACAACATTGAAGCTGACCTGATCGTGTCTGCGATCGGCCAGGCGGTGGATTTCACCGGATTGGAAGCGTTCAATAACGGCAAAGGCGCGGTCACGGCCGACCGTAACTATCGGGTGAACGGACAGAATGGCGTGTTCGCCGGCGGCGACGTGATCCGTCCGCATCTGCTGACCACCGCAGTTGGTCACGGCTCAATAGCCGCCGACGGTATCCACAACTTCATGATGGGCCACGACCTGGAAAAACGTCCCAAGATCGACGTGCACCAGTTTGACCTGATGCGCAAACTGGCCGAGAAGGGCCTGGAGCCCAAGCTGGCGGAAGAACCGATGCGCGGCACCTGCAATTCCAACGTTGCGGTGCACAACTTCGACAACCGTTCCGACCGCTACATCATTCCGCATGACAAGCTGTTCCTCGGTCACTTCAACTATGTGCCTCGTAACATGCGTGGCGTCGTTACGCTGGACGCGCAGAGCGCGCTGGGCAACTTCCAGGACCGCCTGGGCGTGCTGGGCGAAAAAGAAGCCGTGGCCGAGGCCAAGCGCTGCATGAGCTGCGGGATGTGCTTTGAATGCGACAGCTGCGTGGTGTACTGTCCGCAAACGGCCGTATCGCGCGTCAAGAAGACCGAGGCTACACTGGGTCGCTACGTAACTACCGATTATGACAAGTGCATCGGCTGCCACATCTGCGCGGACGTTTGCCCGACCGGTTACATTCAAATGGGTCTGGGTGAGTGATGAGACTGCTCGTATCTCTTCTGCTTTGCTTGTGCATCCCCGCTGTTTGGGCTGCAGAGTCGAACATGCCCAAGCCGGACATCGGCATGGGCGGGCAGTGCGTGAAGGATACGCAGTGGATGCGCAAGAACCATATGCACTTGCTCAAACACCAGCGTGAAGAAAGTGTGCGCAAAGGCATACGCGATGAACAGGTCAGCCTGAAGAACTGTGTAGAGTGCCATGCAAGCAAGAGTGATAATAGTGTGGTTGCGCGCGAGGACAGTTTCTGTGTTGCGTGCCACCGCTACGAGGCAGTTAGTATCGATTGCTTCGAATGCCACGCCAGCAAACGCAAGGTAGCGTTCGCCGGGAAGGATGAGAAATGAGCGATATCAATTCGCAGCGCAGACAGTTCATGAAGACTTCAATGGGGGTCGCGGCAATTGCTATTGCCCCCGGCATGCTGTTGTATGGAACTTCTCATGGCAAGTCGGAAGGCGCCAGTTCCAAAGTGCGCTGGGGCATGCTGATCGATACGACCCAATGCACGCAAGGCTGCACCGATTGCGTAAGCGCCTGCAACAAGGAAAATGGCTTGTCCGGCGGCACCAAATCAACCGATTCGCAATGGATACGCAAGATCGAGATCAAGGATATCAGCAACGGACTAGTTTCCTCGCTGCCGATGATGTGCCAGCACTGCGAGCATCCGCCCTGCGTGGATGTCTGTCCGACCCAGGCTTCGTTCAAACGCGCTGACGGCATCGTGCTGGTCGACAGGCACCGCTGTATCGGCTGCCGCTATTGCA
Source organism: uncultured Sideroxydans sp. (assembly GCA_964404355.1). GTDB lineage: Bacteria > Pseudomonadota > Gammaproteobacteria > Burkholderiales > Gallionellaceae > Sideroxyarcus. Next base: position 8,925 of record CAYOJU010000061.1, read on the forward strand.
TGATGGCCTGCCCGTACAAAGCGCGCTCCTTTGTGCATGAACCGCTGGAAAACCAGAATCCCGACGTGCCACGCGGCAAGGGCACGGTCGAGGCTTGTAGCTTCTGCGTGCAACGCATCGACAAAGGCCAGATTCCTGCCTGCGCAGAAGCGTGCCAGAACAAGGCGATACTGTTCGGTGACCTGAACGATGCCAATAGCGAAATCTACAAGAAGGTGCGCAGCGTCGCTTCCGATCACATACGCGCCGATCTGCAACTGAATCCCGGCATCCGTTACCAAGGGCTTTAACCTAACAACCGCAGTTGACCGCTCCATTGAGACCGCATGCAAATGAATATGCAAACTACAATAACTATCCACGCTTACCCATCGGGTGAGTCGCTACGCAGCGTATTGCACGTCCCTCGCAACGCATGGCGGCGTTGCTTCTCCTCGGAATGGAATAACCATTCCTCGTCGTCGCGCCTTGCCCTGCATTGCGATGAACGCGCACTACACTTCGTTCAACTACGGTTGCTAGGTTAAATCATGGCAGATCTCTCCGCACTGCGTTCCATGAATCGTTTGTATTATTTGCTGCTGGCCATTGGCGGCTTGGTTGTGTTGGCTGGCGCCTATGCCGTGCACATGATGGAATCTCACGGCCATATTATCTCCGGCATGAACAACCAGATCGTGTGGGGATTGCCGCATGTGTTCGCCATTTTCCTGATCGTCGCAGCGTCCGGCGTATTGAACGTTGCTTCCATCGGTTCGGTGTTTGGCAAGGCTGTTTACAAGGCGCGTGCGCCGCTGGCCAGTTTGCTGTCCATCGCCATGCTGGCGGGTGGTCTGACCGTACTGATGCTGGATCTGGGCAGGCCGGACCGCATTATTATTGCTGCCACCAATTACAACCTTACGTCGGTGTTTGCCTGGAATGTGGTGCTGTATTCCGGCATGTTCTCGCTTGTCATCATCTATCTGTGGACGATGATGGAACGGCGCATGAATATTTTTAACAAGGCGGCCGGCCTGGCCGTGTTTGTCTGGCGCTTTATTCTGACCACCGGTACCGGCCTGATCTTCGCCTTCCTGACCGCGCGTCAAGCCTACGGCTCGGCATTGCTGCCGCCGATGTTCATCGTGCTATCGTTTGCATGGGGCATGGCGGTGTTCCATGTGGCGCAAAAGGTCATCTATTCGTGGAACGAAAAGACACTTGATCCGGCGATCCTGCATCGCACCAAGAATCTGCTCGGTGTGTTCGTCATCAGCTCGTTGTATATGGTTGCGGTTTACCATCTGACCAATCTGTATTTCGCGCATCAGACTGCCTTTGAGATGTTTATCTTGCGTGATGGCGGTGTATTCCCGAACCTGTTCTGGTGGGGCTATATCGTGATCGGCAACGTGTTGCCGCTGGCCTTGCTGTATTGGCCCGGACTGGGCAAGACCACGTGCGTGTGGATTGCGTCGCTGCTGGTAGTTCTGGGTGCGTATGCGCTGCTGTATGTATTCATCATCGGCGGGCAGGCTTTCCCGTTGAATATTTTCCCCGGCTATGAAGTCAGCAGCAGTTTCGCAGACGGACAGATCACGTCCTACCATCCTTCGATCTATGAATTCCTGCTGGGATTTGGCGGTCTGGCGATTGCCTTCATCATCACCACCGTCAGCGTGCGTGTGCTGAACTTCATGCCGCAGGATAAACCGTACATTTCTGATTAAGCGTAGGATGGGTTGAGCGCAGTGATACCCATCGTTAAAACGATTGACGAATGATGGGTATCGCTGCGCTCAACCCATCCTACAGCCCAAGGCCCGCATGAACCGCTTCCTGATTTCCGCTGCACATAAGTCCTCCGGAAAAACCATGGTCAGTATCGGCCTGTGCGCTGCGCTTGCAGCGCGCGGCCATGTCGTGCAGCCGTTCAAGAAAGGCCCCGATTACATCGATCCGATGTGGCTGAGCCAGGCTGCAGGCCATCCCTGTTTCAATCTCGATCTGTACCTGATGGAAAACGACGATGTCGTCGCCACGTTCGCGCAGCACAGCGCCGAAATCAATCTGGTTGAAGGCAACAAAGGTTTGTATGACGGTCTTGCGCTGGACGGCAGCAACAGCAATGCCGCCTTGGCCAAGCTGCTCGACCTGCCGGTGATACTGGTGATCGACGCACGTGGGATGACGCGCGGTATTGCTCCGCTGATCCTTGGCTATCAGGCCTTTGACCGCGATATCAGGATTGCGGGCGTCATTCTCAATAATCTCGGCGGTCGTCGCCATGAGGCCAAGCTGCGCGCCGTTATCGAGCATTACACCGATGTGCCGGTGATCGGCGCGATCCAGCACGACGAGCGCCTATCCATCGTCGAACGCCACCTCGGCCTGATGCCCAGCAACGAGTCGCATGTCGCCACTTCCAAGATCAAACAGATCGGCGAGGCCATCGCAGAACAGGTTGATCTGGACAAGTTGCTCGCATTATCGCAAAAAGAGCCGCAGGCTATTCCGCACACAGCACGGGTAAGCCCGCTGCCGTGCGGGGGAAAAGTAAAAATTGGCATCGCACGCGACCGATCCTTCGGTTTTTATTACGCCGACGACCTGGAAGCGTTGGAAGCGGCAGGAGCAGAGCTGGTGCCGTTCGATGCGCTACGCGATATGCGGTTGCCTGATGTGGATGCGCTGTATATCGGCGGCGGGTTCCCTGAGACCTGCGCCACCGAACTGGAGGCGAACGTTGCGTTGCGCAGCCAGATCAAACAGGCGATTGATAACGGTATGCCGGCTTATGCCGAATGCGGCGGCCTGATGTACCTGTCACGCAGCATCAATTACGAAGGCCGCACCTTCGACATGGTCGGTGCCATTCCGGGCGACGTGAAAATGCACGCCAAGCCAGTCGGCCGCGGTTATGTGCACCTGAAAGAAGATGTGAATCATCCCTGGCCGCGCCCTGATACCCCGGCCAAACAGATCAAGGCGCACGAATTTCATTACTCCAGCTTGGAGAATCTTCCAGCCGATTCCCGCTTCGCTTACCATGTCGAGCGTGGTTACGGAATTGACGGCGAGCATGACGGACTAATCCTGAAGAATTTGCTTGCCTCATATACCCATCTGCGCACCATTGGCAGTTGCTACTGGGCCACCCGCTTTGTCGCCTTCATTCGGCGCCAAAAGGAACATCATTCAAAATCAACCTTTACGAACGAGAAATCGCTATGACACAGCAACGTTATCAAGCCGCTATCGCCGCCTTCGACAAGGCCAACGCCGAGGATCCAAACAAGGAAACCGCGAACGGCAAGGACTATCCGAAAGAACTGCTTTACGCGCAGCGCATGACTGAAATGCAGGAGCGTTATGTTCCCGAAGCATCCGAGGCGGTGAAGCTAGCCTGCCGCGCCCAGCACATTCAGCGCTGGAAAAGCCCTCGCAGCAGTTTCCCCATGGATCGCCAAGGCTATCTGCAATGGCGTACGGGGCTGTACAAGTTTCACGCTGAAACCGCCGGAAAACTGATGAAAGATGCGGGTTACGACGACGAGATGATCGAACGCGTCAAATCCATCGTCGGCAAAAAAGGCCTCAAGGTCAATCCGGAAACGCAGTTGATGGAAGACGTAGTGGACCTGGTGTTCATCGAGCATTACATGATCGGCTTTGCCACCAGCCATCCGGAATACGACGAAGCCAAGTGGATCGAGATCATCAAGAAAACCTGGCAGAAGATGTCTACCCGTGCGCACGACTTCGCGCTGGCAGGCAAGATTGCCTTGCCGGAAGCACTGGTGCCGCTGATTCTGAAAGCCGTGAAGTAATATGGATTTTCTGCCGATCTTTGCCAATGTCCGAAACAAGCTGTGCCTCGTGGTGGGTGGAGGTCAAGTCGCCACCCGCAAGGCAGGTGTGTTGCTGGAAGCGGGCGCCAGGGTGCGCGTAGTTGCACCCGAGATCGATGCGGATTTGGCAAAGCAAAAAGGTATTGAGCCTGTAGTCGCGCGGTTTGAAGCATCGCATCTTGACGGTGCAATCCTGGTCATTGCCGCGACCAACGACCGCAACGTCAACAAGCAAGTCTCCGAACTGGCGCAGGCGCGCAGCATTCCCGTCAATGTGGTGGATGATCCCGAGCTGTGCAGTTTCATCATGCCTGCCATTCTGGACCGCTCGCCGTTGATGATCGCATTTTCCAGCGGCGGTGCTTCACCGGTGCTCACGCGCATGATGCGCGGCAAGCTGGAAACGCTTATCCCGCAAAACTATAGCCGCCTTGCTGCGTTCGCCGAACGCTTCCGCGAAATGGTCAAAACCCGCGTCACCAATCCGGCCAAGCGTCGCATTTTCTGGGAGAACGCGCTGGAAGGCGTGGTTGCCGAGAAAGTGCTGACCGGCGACGAAGGAAGTGCCGAGGCGATGCTGCAAAAAATGCTGGCGAACGAAGATAACATCCAGCGCGGCGAAGTGTATCTGGTCGGTGCCGGCCCCGGCGACCCGGACCTGCTCACATTCCGCGCCTTGCGCCTGATGCAGAAGGCCGATGTGGTGGTGTACGACAATCTGGTGTCCAAACCCATCGTCGATATGACGCGCCGCGATGCAGAACGCGTCTACGTCGGCAAGAAGCGCGACGACCACACCTTGCGTCAGGAAGAGATCAACGATCTGCTGGTGCGGCTGGCCAAGGAAGGCAAACGCGTGCTGCGCCTCAAGGGCGGCGACCCTTTCATTTTCGGACGCGGCGGCGAGGAAATTGAAACGCTGGCAGCGGAAGGCATTCCATTCCAGGTGGTGCCCGGTATCACGGCTGCCTCGGGCGTTGCTTCGTATGCGGGCATTCCGCTGACGCACCGCGACTATGCGCAGTCCTGCATGTTCGTCACCGGACATCTCAAGGACGGCACCATGAACCTGGACTGGGCGGCGCTCGCACGTCCGAAACAGACCGTGGTGGTGTACATGGGCCTGCACGGACTGGATACCCTGTGTTCCGAACTGATCAAGCACGGCATGCCGGACACAACGCCCATCGCCATCGTGCAGCAGGGCACCACGCAGAACCAGCGCGTCTTTACCGGCACGTTGAAGACATTGCCGGGAATTGCCGCACGCGAGAAGCCGCAGGCTCCCACACTCATCATCGTTGGTGGCGTAGTTACGCTCAGGGAAAAACTGGCCTGGTTCCACCCCCATAATAATTAAGCAACATCCGCAGTCAAATAATAATCAGGGAGAGAAAAATGGTACGACTGACAATAAAAAATATTTTGCTATCTGCTTTGATCCTGCTTTGCAGCAGCCATGCCATGGCAGCCGATGATGTAATTCTCAAACCATTTGTACTGGCTTCAAAGACCGAAGGAACGGTAGCCGAAAAATCAGCGCAGGTGAAAACAGCGCTGACTACAACCGGGTTCACCATTGTCGGCGAATATGCTCCCTATGCCGGGGCCGACATCATTATCGTCACCAACGACGAGCTGAAGAAGAACGCCGCCGCATCCGAGTTTGGCGGCTATGGCGCGGTGCAGCGCGTGTCGGTCACCGAAGCCGGTAAAGAAGTACAGGTAAGCTATACCAACCCGGTGTACATGGCGAACGTGTATCGCATGCAAGGCGACCTGAGCACCGTGGCTGCCTCCCTGGCAACAGCCTTGGGTAGAGTGGAAGAATTCGGCGCGCAAGGAATGACGGCGAAAAAAGCGCGCAAATATCACTATATGGTCGCAATGGAGTATTTCGACGAGCCCAACGTGCTGGAGCAATATGCCAGCTACGAAGAAGCTGTACAGGCAGTCGATGCCAAGCTGTCGAACAACAAGAACGGCGTGTCCAAGGTTTATCGCGTCGACGTACCGGGCAAACAGGAGAGTGTGTTCGGTGTGGCGTTGAAAGGCGAAGGCGACAACAAGTACATGGACGATCATTTCATCATGAGTGAGATCGATTTTCGCGACGTGAAATCCACCGCGCATCTGCCCTATGAAGTGCTGGTGTCGGGCAACAAGGTCTATGCACTGTATGCGCGCTTCCGTATCGCCATCAACTTTCCCGATCTCAGCATGATGGGCAAGAACAGCTTCATGAACATCATGGCCGCGCCGGAAGCGATTCGCAAGGCTTTGCAGAAAACCGTAGAAAAATAGTCACTACAAGAGAATCCCATGGTCACGGAATTGATAAATGCGGTGAAAGCGGGTGAGATATCCGCTGTGCAGCGTACGCTGGCTGCCGGTGCGGACGTCAATTCCCGTGACAGCGATGGCGCTACGCTGTTGATGCTGGCTGCACAGGAGGACGACCTGCCCATGGTGAAGGTGCTGCTTGAGGCTGGTGCTGACGTCAACGCATGCGATGAACGCGGCTGGGCACCGCTGGCCAAGGCGGTATACAGTGCCGAGTTGAAACGCGGTTTTCCCGAAATGGTGAAAACACTGATCGCAGCGGGCGCGAATATCGAAGCGACCATCGGCTATGGCGTACGACCGTTGATGCTGGCTGCGGGTTACGGTGAAACCGAGGTGGTTGAGGCATTGTTGAACGCGGGTGCTGATGTGCTGGCCCGCAATGAGGGCGGCTACACCGCGCTGATGATGGTGAAGCAGAAGCACTATGTGGATGTCATCAATCTGTTGCATGAAGCGGAACAACTGGCGGGAGTCGGCGAGGGCAGTTGCTCCAGCAAGAACGCTCCCGGTGCCAACGTCATCACTTTCATGAAGCGACCAAGTGCATAAGCGAACGAGGTAACCATGCCCTACTATATTTACCGCGTGACCGAGTTTCCCATCCGGAAACTGGAGAAACTGGAACAGCACGACATCTATCGCGAAGCGTCGGCACGAGTCAAACAGATGCGCAAAGAGCTGACCGAAGGCTCACCAGCGCTGCTCAAAATGATCCACGCCGAGACAGAACTGCATGCCGAGGATTTGCTCAACCAGGTGCGAGAACCTGCACCGGAGTTGGGTGACGACTGAATCCAATCAAATAATTGCTACTAGATCCCCTCTCCCGCAGGCGGGAGAGGGCTAGGGTGAGGGGCGTTGAGTAGAAACCAAGTTGGTTGCGGCGCACAGGCCCTCATCCCCAACCCTTCTCCCGCCTGCGGGAGAAGGGAGTAAATCTAAGCATTGAAATGAAATCGGCATAATCCAAGAATCCAGATTATGAGTCCGACGACGCACTCCCCTTGAACTGCCTCCTATACTGCGTCGGAGAAAGCCCGGTCGAGCGCTTGAATAATCTCCTGAAAGAAGAAACATCCTCATAACCCACGCTCGCGGTAATAGCTTCAAAATCACAGTGCGATCCTTCCAGCAATTCCTTTGCTCGTTCGATCTTCAGCGCCTGCAAGTAGGCGAGGGGCGTCAGCCCGGTTACTTCGATAAAGCGGCGGTTGAGCGTGCGGTAGCTGACGTGCATCGCATTGGCAAGATCGTCGATTGAAACGGGCTGCGTCAGTTTGTTCGTCATCCATTCGATGGCGCGCCGGATCAGCGGCTCGGAATAGTCCCTTTGCACCGACATGAACGGGCGCTGCGATGTGCGTGCGCCATCCACCAGCATGATGCCGCTAACGCTGCGCGCCAGCGCTGCTCCCCCCAGGCGGCGCAGCACATGCAAGGACAAATCGGTATGCGCCGTCATTGCTCCTGCCGTGATCGCGCGGCCGCTATCGACGAGCGTCTTGTCCGCATCAAGCAGAACCTTCGGGTAGCGCTGCTGGAACTCATGGGCAAGCCACCAAGTGGTTGTTGCGGGCCGCCCATTCAACAAGCCTGACTCGGCCAGCACAAAAGTACCGTAGCAACTGGCAGCGACCAGCGTCGTTTCGGGCAGGTGCTGCAACCGGGCGATGACGGTGTGCCAGGTCGTTTGTAACTGGGCGACGATGTGATCTATGGATTCGGCAAAAAAGCCCGGCAGGATGATTGCATCGTAATCGCCAAGATCGGCGGGCAGCCGCTGTGTTTCCACCGCGACCGCATCATTCAAATGGATGATGCCGCCATGCGTGGAATACAGGTGTGGCCGATAGTCCTGATCAGGCTGGTAACGCTGGGCGAGACGGAACATATCCAGTGTTGTAGTTACGCTGGACGCTGTCGCTCCTTCCCCTAACACCATCGCTATTTTCAAAATGGCAGTTCTCGCATTAATTTGGGCAATTATGCCACTGCTTCTGCAACGTGCCGAGTGCCATCATGCGTTCCATTCCAATACATCCCGAGGAAATGAACCATGTCACGAACCGAAGAGGTAGCAACCACGCTCATCGCAATGGAACGCGCGGCACTGGATCGCTGGGGGGCTGGCGACCCATCCGGATATCTGGAAATCTCCGCGCCCGATGTGGTGTATTTCGATCCATTCCTGGAACGCCGTCTGGACGGGCTGGATGCGCTAAGCGTTTTATACGAAACGTTGCGCGGAACTATCCGTATTGACCGTTACGAACTGATCGAACCGAAAGTGCAAGTCTGCGGCGATGCGGCCGTGCTGACGTTCAACCTGAACTCATACACCGGCACAACCGAGATGCGCTGGAACTGCACCGAAGTGTACCGACTGGACAAGCATGGCTGGCGCCTCATCCAGACGCACTGGTCGATTACACAACAATTGAAGAACTAGTCCAACAGGAGATCATAATGAAATTATTCAGAATTATTCTGGCAAGTATTCTGTGCTTCGCTTTTTCTGCACAAGCCGACGCATTGCCTAAAACCCTGTTCGAGATGGCAGGCGCAAAACCGGAACCCGCCAAACTCTCGAATGCAGTGTTGATCATCATCGATGCACAGCGCGAATATGTCGATGGCGCGCTGCCGCTGGTCGGTGTGGAAGCAGCAATCACCGAGACCGCGCAACTGCTGGCACGCGCCAGAAAATCCGGCACACCGGTCATCCA
>CAYOJU010000062.1:0-17413 GCA_964404355.1 uncultured Sideroxydans sp.
TGCAAATGCACGGCAAGTTTCGCATCGAACAAAAACACGGGCTTGCCCAGTTCGTCATGGCTGACTGTGATGTGGTGCAAACTCACCGGATGGCGTAAACCCTGTCCGGTCGCTTTGGCAAACGCCTCCTTGGCTGCAAAACGCTTGCTCAGAAATCGCGCCGGATGAGCCTGGGTGGCGTACTCAACCATTTCCTGTTCGCTCAGAATGCGCGCTGCAAATGCCGATCCGTGACGGACCGTGGCCGCCTCGATACGTGCCACCGTGACGATGTCGGTCCCGATACCGAATATCATGCGACCAACAACGCCTTCATGTTTTTCACTGCTTGTTCCAGCCCGATGAACACGGCCTCGGAAATGATGGCGTGACCGATATTGAGTTCGGCGATGTGCGGAATCTCCACGATGGGACGCACGTTATGGTAATTCAAACCATGTCCGGCATTGACTTGTATCCCCAGCGCATGGGCATGCAAAGCCGCATGGCGAATGCGCGCCAATTCCTGTTCGCGTGCGGGAACACTATCAGCGTCGGCATATTTACCGGTATGGATCTCGATTACCGGCGCCCCCGCCTTTTTCGCCGCATCCAATTGGCGCTCGTCGGCATCGATAAACAGCGACACGCGAATACCCGCATCCATGCAGCGCTGCGTGGCACGCTGCACCGCGTCGAAATGCTTGATCACATCCAACCCGCCTTCGGTAGTAAGCTCTTCGCGCTTCTCCGGCACGAGGCAGATGTCATGCGGCTTTACCCGCAGCGCATTGGCGATCATCTCATCCGTCACCGCACATTCCAGATTCATGCGCGTCTGCAACATGCCGCGCAGGATGTCTACATCCGCATCCTGTATGTGGCGGCGATCTTCACGCAGGTGGATGGTAATGGCATCGGCACCCGCCTCTTCGCAGATCAGCGCTGCTCGCACCAGATTGGGATAACGCGAACCTCGCGCTTGGCGCAACGTGGCGACGTGATCGATATTCAATCCTAACTTGATCATAGTTTCTGCAAATCCCTCATCAATTCGCGTGTGTGCAAAGTCTTTCCGGCAAGGTGGTGATCGAGCAATATGCGTATCAAATGTTTGCTCTGGCGCGCGCTGTTCACATCGCGGTAATCGTCTGCCGCCATATCCAATAGCGTCTTGCCGCACACCGGTATGCCTTGCGACGAGTCCGCCGTTTCAGCAATCGCGCCACGCTCAAGTATATAGCGATAATTCCGGTTCGGCACAATAGGCTTGCCGCCGTCTGCCTCATTCTCAAGCAGCAGCGCATAACCCAGCTCTTGCAGCATATGCTTCTCGAAACAGCGTAGCGTGAACGCATGATCGTCTTCCTGCGCCAGCCGCTGCATGGTCTGCTGGTAGTAATCGAACAGGCTTTCGTGCGGATCGTCGCGTGCCATCAGGTTCAGCAGCAATTCGTTCAGGTAGAAGCCGCATAAGAGCGCGGTACCTTGCAGTTGCGGCTGGCCTCCCTGCCATTCCGCACCGTGCAAAGTGCGCAGTTCGTGCTTGCCGAACCAGCTCAACAGCAAGGGTTGAAAACCCATCAGCAAGCCGCGCAATGCCGACCGGGGCCGCCTGGCTCCGCGCGCCACCAGCGCGACGCGCCCATGCTGACGGCTGAACACTTCCAGTATCAGGCTGGTCTCGCGGAACGGGTAGCTGTGCAGTACGAAACCCGGCTCCTCCTGAATGCGTTGTTTGGATGCCGCGTTACTCATACCCCAGCGTTTTCAACATGTGGGCGCTGTCCGCCCAACCGCTGCGGACTTTGACGAACACTTCAAGGAACACTTTGCCATCGAACAGTTTTTCCATATCCAGGCGCGCCTGAGTGGCAATTTCCTTGAGCTTCTCGCCCTTGCTGCCGATGAGCATGGCCTTGTGCGCTTCCTTGTCCACGAGAATGGCGGCGTGAATGCGGCGCAGCTTGCCTTCCAGCTTGAATTGTTCGATCACCACACTGACCGAGTACGGCAGCTCTTCACCGGTGAAGCGGAACACTTTTTCACGCAACAACTCGGCGGCAAGGAAGCGTTCGTTGCGGTCGGTGATCTCGTCTTCTGCATACAGGTGTTCACCTTCAGGTATATAGGGGCGAATGGCGTCCAGCAAGGTATCGAGTTGTTTGTTTTGGCGGGCGCTGATTGGAACGATGGCTGCAAAATGGCGCAAAGCGGAGATTATTTCGATGAAAGGCAACAACTCGGTCTTGTCAGCAAGCAAATCGGCCTTGTTGATGACCAGTATCACTGGTCGGTCTTGCGGCAACAGTTCCATCACCTGCTGGTCGCGTTCGTCGAATTGACGCGCTTCAATCACAAACAACACCACGTTCACTTCGCGCAGACTGCCGGTCACCACACGGTTCATGCCGCGATTCAGTGCATTGGTGTGCTGCGTCTGAAAACCCGGGGTATCAACAAAGACGAATTGGGTCTTGTCCTCGGTAAGAATACCGGTGATGCGGTGGCGTGTCGTCTGGGCTTTGCGCGACGTAATACTGATTTTTTGCCCAATCAGATGATTGAGCAGGGTCGACTTGCCGACGTTGGGTCGCCCGACGATGGCAATAAAGCCGCTATGGAAACTTTGGGAATCGGTCATGGGTTTCCTTTGATTTGTTGAAAAGCGCGTTCGGCGGCGATTTGTTCGGCAATACGGCGGCTGGCACCCTCACCTTGGGTGGTCAGGCCGAGTTGTGCGATCTCGCAGGAGACCACGAAGGTCTGCGCATGTGCTTCGCCCTGGATTTCGATCACGTTATATTGCGGCAAGGCCAATTTGCGGCTTTGCAGGTTCTCCTGCAACAAGGTCTTGGCATCCTTGCCCAGCGTTTTCAGATCGGTCCGCGCGATGAATGGGACGTACAGTCCCAATATCACTTTTTCCGCAGACGCAAAATCCGCATCCAGTAACACCGCACCAAACAAGGCTTCCAGACCATCCGCCAGAATCGAAGGCCTGCGATGTCCGGAACTCTTGCGTTCCCCCTCGCCCAGCAGCAATTGCTCACCCAGGTTCAACTGTTGCGCCAGAATCGCCAAGGTTTGCTGGTTGACCAGATTGGAACGCAGCCGGGATAAATCGCCTTCCGGCAAATCGGGATAAGCGTCGTAAAGATGCTTGGCAATCGTGCAATTCAGCACGCTATCGCCAAGAAACTCCAGCCGCTCGTTATGCGCCGCACTGTAACTGCGATGGGTTAGCGCACGCTGCAACAATTGCGGCTGCACAAATTGATAGCCGAGTTGTTTACACAATGCCGCATGCTTCATCGGAAAAATTATGAACTGCTCGGGTTGAATTCAAGCAACAACGTGATATTGCCCGCAATCGGAATCTTGACCGAATAGCTGGCGCTAATTATCAACTGTCCATTGTCTTTGTTGACATCAATATCATCCGCTGTAATATCGCTGATATAGTTGATGTTGGCGCGCTTATCATAAGAGTCCTTGATTTCCTTGATTGACGCGCTCCGCATCTCCGGATCGCTGGCAATCGCTTTAAATATCTGCGCTATTTGGGCACTATGCATATATGGTGGTGCCAACTTCATGCCCAATACCGCGACCAGGATAATCCCGGCTGCAATGAAGATCATGCCAACCATGCTGACGCCGCGCTGCCTGCCTGCCAATGCTTTCATCTCCATTCCTTTCTATTTTCTTGTCTAATTGATCGACAAACCGACACGTTCCAGTTCGCCCAAGTTCATCCAGATGAAGAACGCCTTGCCGACAATCATTTCATCCGGCACAAACCCCCAGTAGCGGCTGTCGCGACTATTATCGCGATTATCGCCCATCATGAAGTAGTGCCCGGCAGGGACAGTGCAGCGGACCTCTTCTTCAGTGTAACTGCACTGTTCATGTAGCGGAAAGTTGGCCACATTATCCAGAAGAACCTGCGGCATCTCCGGATTCAATAGCACCGCATGCTTTCGACCACCCAGGTTTTCGATATATCGCTCTGTGTGAACGAAGCGCAATTCGCTCTCGAAGTAATTGTAATCGCCATCATGCAACAATCCCTGTTCCTCGCCATTGATCAACAATTTCTTGTTGTGATAGACCAATACATCCCCCGGCCCCCCGATTACGCGCTTAATATAATCCACCGAAGGGTCTTCCGGATAGTGGAACACCATCACATCGCCGCGCCTTGGCTGGTTGATTTCGACAAACTTTTTGTTAATGATGGGCAAACGCAGGCCGTAGGTGTAACGATTGACCAGAATAAAATCGCCCACGTGCAGGGTTGGAATCATCGACCCCGAAGGAATCTTGAATGGTTCGACCAGAAAGGAGCGCAGCAGGAAAACAATCAGGATCACGGGAAAAAAACTCTTGGCGTATTCCACCCACCACGGCTCGTTCACGCCTGCCGGACGCTTGGCACGCAGCATGAAACGATCCAGCAGCCAGATCACCCCGGTCAGTACCAGCAAAGAAAACAAGATCAAAGCGAAGGTCATCTCTACTTCCTATTCGGTTATTTGTCGTCCACTCGCAGAATCGCCAGGAACGCTTCCTGCGGAATTTCCACGCTGCCCACTTGTTTCATGCGCTTCTTCCCCGCTTTCTGCTTCTCCAGCAGCTTCTTCTTGCGCGAGATGTCACCACCGTAACACTTGGCCAGCACGTTCTTGCGTAATGCCTTCACATTTTCTCGCGAAATGATGTTGGCGCCGATCGCAGCCTGGATCGCCACGTCAAACATCTGGCGCGGAATCAGTTCACGCATCTTGGCAGCCACTTCGCGCCCGCGATACATGCTGTTGGCCCGATGCACGATGATCGAAAGTGCATCCACTTTTTCGCTGTTGATCAGCATGTCCACCTTGACCACGTCCGCAGGACGATATTCCTTGAACTCGTAATCCATGGAAGCATAGCCGCGCGACACCGACTTCAGCTTGTCGAAGAAATCCATGACGATCTCCGCCATCGGCATCTCATATTGCAACAGCACCTGCTTGCCGTGATAAGTCATGTCAATCTGCACACCGCGCTTTTGCGTACACAGCGTGATGACCGAGCCGACATATTCCTGCGGCATGTACAAATTGACATGCACGATGGGTTCACGGATCTCCTCAATCTTGGATGCATCCGGTAATTTGGACGGATTATCCACCATCAACAGTGTACCGTCGCGCTGCACTACCTCATAAACCACAGTTGGCGCAGTGGTAATCAGATCCATGTCGAACTCGCGCTCCAGTCGTTCCTGCACGATCTCCATGTGCAATAACCCCAGGAAGCCGCAACGGAAACCGAAGCCCAATGCCTGCGAGACTTCCGGCTCATATTGCAACGATGCGTCGTTCAGCTTGAGCTTCTCCAAAGAGTCGCGTAGCGCTTCATACTGATTGGACTCGACCGGAAACAGTCCGGCAAATACCTGCGGCTGCACCTCTTTGAATCCCGGTAACGGACTGCTGGCGGGCTTTGCCGCCAAAGTGACCGTATCGCCAACCTTCGCGTCCTTCAATTCCTTGATGCCGGCGATCACAAAACCCACTTGGCCGGCAGATAGCGATTCGCGGTCCTGCGATTTTGGAGTAAACACCCCGACATGCTCGGTCAGGTGCTGTGCGCCCGTCGCCATAAGCAATATCTTGTCCTTGGGCTTGAGTGTGCCATTCATGATGCGCACCAGCATCACCACGCCGACATAGTTATCGAACCAGGAATCGATGATCAGTGCCTGTAAAGGCGCAGTGACATCCCCTTTGGGCGGTGGCACTTTCGCGATAAGTGCGTCCAGCACATCTTCCACTCCCATTCCGGTCTTGGCCGAGCAGCGCACGGCATCCTGCGCACCGATACCGATGACATCTTCAATCTCGGTGATGGCGTTCTCCGGATTAGCCGAGGGAAGATCGATCTTGTTCAGAACCGGCACCACTTCAACGCCCAGATCGAGCGCTGTGTAGCAATTGGCCACCGTCTGGGCTTCCACCCCCTGCGACGCGTCCACCACCAGTAGCGCACCTTCACAGGCAGAAAGCGAACGTGAAACTTCGTAGGAGAAGTCCACATGCCCAGGTGTGTCAATGAGATTCAGGTTGTACACCTGCCCGTCGCGCGCCTTATAGCTCAGCGCCGCTGTCTGCGCTTTGATGGTAATACCACGCTCGCGCTCGATATCCATTGAATCAAGTACTTGCTCTTCCATCTCGCGGTCTGACAAGCCCCCGCACAAGTGGATGATGCGATCTGCCAATGTGGATTTGCCGTGGTCGATATGGGCAATAATGGAGAAATTACGGATATGCTGCATGAGGCTCATAGTAAAGAATCCCGTTCCCTCACCCAACTTTCTCCCGGCGGAATAAAATTGAGGAAAGGGAACGGCGGTTTCGCAAAACGCGAATTCTAGCCGATTTTGACGGGATACGCTGAGCTACAGCTGCTGCCTACTTCTCGTCCATCTTGATTGATACGTACACGGTGCCTTCACTGCGCCGCACTAGCAATGCAATGTTGCGCCCATGCGGAACCTGCTTCAGCACTTCATTGAACTGATTGAAACTGTGAATTTCGATGTTCCCCACAGCCAGGATCACATCACCGCGCTGCAACTGACTGTGTGCAGCTGATCCTTTCAAATCTTCCACGATCAAGCCGCCCTCAACCTGCAACTCGGCTTTTTGCTGGTCATTCAGTTCACTAACCACCAGTCCAAGACGGGTTTCGCTTTCCGAGGAACCTGCCGCACTGCCGCCGCTCCGATTGCCACGCTGGGCAACA
Source organism: uncultured Sideroxydans sp. (assembly GCA_964404355.1). Classification (GTDB taxonomy): domain Bacteria; phylum Pseudomonadota; class Gammaproteobacteria; order Burkholderiales; family Gallionellaceae; genus Sideroxyarcus. Next base: position 6,778 of record CAYOJU010000062.1, read on the forward strand.
GCGTTTTCGTCCTGTATCTCTCCGATCACAAGAGAAATATCCTTGGTGCCGCCCTTGCGCCACAATTGAACATTGACCTTGCTGCCCGGCTTTGTGGCCGCAACGATACGCGGCAAATCGGCGGATGAGTTCACAGCCTTGCCATCGAACTTGAGAATCACATCGCTGGGGTGCACGCCAGCCTTATCGGCCGGGCCACCTTTCTCCACCGATGATATTAACGCGCCACCGACTTTTGGCAGACCGAAGGAATCCGCAAGCTCACGCGTTACTTCCTGAACAGTCACACCGATACGACCGCGAGTGACCTTGCCGGTAGTGCGCAACTGGTGCACCACGTCCATCGCCACGTCGATGGGAATGGAAAACGACAAGCCCATATAGCCGCCTGAACGGCTGTATATCTGGGAATTGATGCCTATCACCTCACCTTTCATATTGAACAGCGGCCCCCCAGAATTGCCGGGGTTGATCGCCACATCGGTCTGGATAAAGGGAACAAAATTCTCCTGCGGCAAGGAACGTCCTTTGGCGCTGATAATACCCGCAGTCACGCTGCTATCGAAGCCAAAGGGGGAGCCGATCGCCAGCACCCATTCGCCCACCTTGACCTGGTCTGCATTGCCCAGTGTCACTTTGGGCAGACCGGTCGCTTCGATTTTGAGCAGCGCCACATCGGTGCGTTTGTCGGCACCTATCACCTTGGCCTTGAACTCACGCTTGTCGGTCAGGCGGACCGTAATCTTTTCTGCGCGATCCACCACATGGGCGTTGGTCAGAATATAACCATCAGCACTGATAATGAAGCCCGAGCCAAGCGACTGTGACTCCTGTTCCTGTGGAACCTGGGGAGCGAAATGATGGAAGAAATCATAGAACGGGTCATTTTCCGGTACGTTGGGCGCCCCCTGAAACATTTGCGGGATGCGAACGGTCTGCGTGGTACTTACGTTAACCACAGCGGGGCCCTGTTTTTCCACCAGGTCGGTGAAATCAGGCAGGTTATTGGCAAATACCGTTTGCGCAAACAACCCGAACAATGCGAAAAAAACTAATTTTCTTAGCATAATTACTCCTACCCTCCAGATGGATCGATGATTAAGAACCGGACCGCGATACAAGAATGGATGAGGCAACGGCCTGCCCGACTCCGGGCGAAAACCTTGCCAGAATAAAACCCAACAACAACCCGATGACCGCACCTGCAACTGCATAAGCATCACGCGCAGCCGTCTCGCCAGCCAGACCGACACCCGCGATACCGCCTGCCAGCAGCAGGATCAACGGCAGGACATACATCTTCAGGGCGCCCCGCAGCAACGCACCATCCGGAATGGAGACTTGAACTTCATCTCCAACCTTGGCCCGCGCTACGTTACTGACTTTGAAATGACGTGGCTTATTACTGCAGAACAGTTTCGTCAGTGTGCCGCTGCCGCACCCTCCTTCGCTATCGCAGTGGCCGCATCCGCCAGTGCTCAAGGGTTGCACCAAGGCTTCATCACCGTCCACCTGCATGACAATTGCGCGCATTTCCAGCATGTCATTGGCCTGCGTAACGGACGGAATCACCCACTTGAATGACCGTCAAAGGCGGCACTTCGCCGACAACTGTAATCAGATTATCCCCAACAAGGCGGTTATACACATGCGCAGCTCCCTGCCCGGACAAGCCGGAATGGATATAGGTTATATCCTTGCCTTTTTCGATAAATACCGAGATGCCTGCCAATCCATCAGAAAATACCATTTGAATAACAGGTTCCTTGTTTCCTCGGAAAGGACGGCGCATTTCCAGTACCTTCTTGAAGCCAGAAGGTAAAGCATCCACCTGCCAGCCGCTTGACTCATCAAGCAGTTCAACTTTGGGCTGGGGAGGCTGCTGATCGACTTCCTGAGCAATCGCTGTTGCAGAAGGGTTCTCGGCAACGATCCATTTTCGATCAATATTGTTGCCTATATTCAACTGCATGAACGCATATTGCTCGATCAGGTAGCCGTGATCGTCCAGCACTGCCGCCTTCAACAACAATCCCGAGTTGCTGTCCGCCCACATCTTGCGCGCATAGCGCAAATTGTCCTTGGGCAAAAATACAATGGAATGCGCATGATAACCGGCGATCTCATCTTCCTCTGCCGGACTGACCGAGTAATTCTCTTTTAATGTGGCAAATTGTTCCGGCAGCAGTGCGGGGAATGCGCGTTTGATTTGGCGTTTTTCGAGTCGTACCTTGTGGCCTTCCGAATACAGCCAAACCTGATCGTTGTCACGAATGATTTCACGCTTGACGCCAACGAGACCTTCGAGACGTTCATGCTCTCCGTCCTTGTCGGTCACATGCGTAACCCGCGAAACCTCGACGCTCTCACCCGACTGATAGACAAACACCCCGCAGTAATTGGTCTGACGCGCCGCAAACGCCATGGTTTTCAGCCATTCAGCCTCTTTATCCTGCAATGGATCCGCAAAGGCGGCTGCAACACCCAGTTGCAACATCATGAAAAGCAGGTATCTGGACTGATGCATCGAGACTTCCACTATCGGCCTGCCACCGCATGAATATACGGGGCAGAAACATGCACCTCGGCACTGGGTGAAAACTCCTGATGTGCCATCAGATAATCGTTGGTCTGTGCAGAAACGGGCCTGACAGCGTTGTTCTGTTGTATTTGCGCTGCTGCGACCTGCGGAGCGGGTTCACTGCCAACCTGCAGAGACAGCCACGCCACCAAAGCCAGCGCGATGACAGAAGCAACGGCGGAAAGGGCAAAATTTCGGACACGCTGGGAAGTACGTTTATATGGTGCAATGACGGTGGGTTCGGCTTGCAATCGCTCATGGAAAGACTTACCGAAGCTTTTGCAGATGTGGTCGGGTTGTCGCAAGGCATCGCCAATCAGATGATATCTTTCCCAATCCTGCAGTATCTCTGGATGGCGTTTGAGTTTATCCAAGAAGGCATCCGCCTGATCTTCAAACAGTTCACCATCCATCAAAGCCGAAATTTCCTGTTTCATATTTACCACCTTGTATTTTCACTTGTACCCAACAATGGACGCAGATTTGCAGCAATTGCCTCGCGCGCCCTGAAAATCCTCGACCGAACAGTACCAATCGGGCAATTCATTACGACCGCGATCTCCTCATAGCTGAGGCCCTCGATCTCGCGTAACGTCAATGCCGTACGCAAATCATCCGGCAACTCCTGCAACGAGGCATTCACCACCTCAACCACCTGTTTGCTCATCAACTCGTTTTCGGGCGTCGCCACTTCATGCAATAGCGCCGCATCCTCGAAATCTTCCGCCTCATCCGAATCGAACGGGGTACTGGTTGGTGCCCTGCGCCCCTGTGCTACCAGATGGTTTTTGGCAGTATTGATGCCGATCCGGTACAGCCAGGTGTAAAACGCGCTATCCCCGCGAAACGCGGGCAAGGCACGATATGCCTTGATGAACGCATCCTGAGTAACATCCTCGGCTTCTGCTGCATTTCTCACGAAACGCAAAATCAATCTGCCTAACCGACGCTGATATTTTGCCACCAACAACTCGAACGCGTGCTTGTCGCCGCGTTGCGCACGTTCCACCAGTTGCTGATCGACCTCCCTGTCACCCATTCCGTTTTCCGGTTTAATTAATTTAACCGCCGATAAGCGGTTCGCTAGTATAACCGGACGGATACACAAACGTCAGCCTTGCCTGTAACGGCAGAATTGACACCGAGTACAAAAATTAGTTCACTCAGTAGTCATGGCCTTCACTCAAGTTTGATATAGTTCGCCGGGTTAGCAACCTGATAGGACAAGTGGCGTGTTGCGTTTTAATACTCTCATCATCGGCAGCGGGCTGGCAGGCCTGTCACTGGCGCTCAAGCTGGCAGACAAGCAGAAGGTCGCCGTTATCACAAAAAAATCGCTCCTGGACGGCGCCAGTGCCTGGGCTCAGGGCGGAATTGCTGCCGTGCTTTCCCCCAAAGACACTCAGGATGAACACATCCACGACACCATGGTCGCGGGAGCCGGTCTGTGTGACCCCAAAACCACGCAATTCGTCGTTGAACGCGGAGCGGCGGCCATCAACTGGCTGATCTCCCAGGGTGTTCCGTTCACCCGCGACGAAAGCTCTGACAGTGGCTACCATCTCACGCGCGAAGGCGGACATAGCCATCGCCGCATCATCCATGCCACCGATGCAACCGGTCTGGCCGTGCAGGAGACCATCGCCAGCAAGGCGCGCCTTCATCCCAACATTACCCTGCTGGAACAGTATATTGCTGTAGACCTCATCACCGGCAAGAAGGTGCACAGGGATGATAATTGCTGCTACGGCGCCTATGCACTGAACAGCCAGAATGGAGAAGTCATCACCATTGCCGCAGAGAATACCGTGCTGGCCACAGGCGGAGCAGGCAAGGTATATCTGTACACCACCAACCCGGACACCGCCACCGGTGACGGCATCGCCATGGGCTGGCGTGCGGGTTGCCGTGTCGCCAACATGGAATTCATCCAGTTTCACCCGACTTGCCTTTACCACCCGCATGCCAAGTCATTCCTCATCAGCGAAGCGGTGCGCGGTGAAGGGGGAATATTGAAGCTGCCCGATGGTACGCGCTTCATGCCATGGCACGACGAACGCGCCGAACTCGCTCCCCGCGATGTCGTTGCAAGAGCCATTGACTTCGAAATGAAAAAGCGCGGCCTGGATTGCGTCTATCTGGACATCTCGCACCAACCGCTCGAATTCCTGCTGGAGCATTTTCCAACCATCTATTCGCGCTGCCTGGCACTGGGCATCGATATTTCCAAACAACCGATCCCGGTTGTTCCGGCGGTGCATTTCACCTGCGGTGGGCTCCTGACCGACCTGCATGGACGTACCGATGTAAAAGGACTTTACGCAATCGGCGAGACCGCCTGCACAGGACTGCACGGTGCCAACCGACTGGCCAGCAACTCGTTACTGGAATGCCTGGTTTTTTCCGAGGCTGCCTCTCAGGATATTCTGAACAGTTCACCCAGAAACATACCCGAACTTCCGGGGTGGGATGAAAGCCAAGTGACCGATGCAGACGAAACGGTGGTGATCTCGCACAACTGGGATGAACTGCGCCGCTTCATGTGGGACTACGTCGGTATCGTGCGTACCACCAAGCGACTGCAGCGAGCGCAGCACCGGATCAAGCTTCTGCACGAGGAAATCAATGAGTATTACAGCAACTTCCACGTCAGCGCCGATTTGCTGGAACTGCGCAATCTGGTCATGACTGCCGACCTGATTGTGCAAAGTGCGCTATCCCGTCATGAAAGCCGCGGTCTCCACTTCAGCAAGGATTATCCGCAGATGCTGCCGGAAGCGATTCCGACCGTGCTGACTCCGCCGAATTACGTTGCACCCTGATCGGCTTTGTCGCCCCATTTCAACGCAACGCGCAAACGACGGAAACTTTCCGCACCCATGGTATCGGCCATAATCAGCAGACTGCGCGTTTTGTGTTGCTCTTTTAATGCAACATTCAGGATGACAAGAAACGGGGTCACCAGACTGTCTGCAGACACGCAGCCCGACAGGTGTGTGCCACTGCGCAATACCAGCACGATTTCATCCTGGCTTTGCAGCCGAAAAGCCACACATGAGCGCTCCCTGCTCAAGTTAGCGTCAAGCAACAGGTAATAACCGGTCCAGTACAACACAGTCAACGTCAATGCGAGCCGAACCGCGACAGGTAACGGCAGCATCCAGATCGAAGCCAGCGATAACACGCAGAGCAGGAAAAACAGCAGTGCAAGAGAACGGGATGGACGCAATTTGTAGTTCAACTGCATTCCCATCAGATACTGAATCTGGCTAGAACAAAAGGGCAGAGATCAGCCCGATCAGAATCAGGGCAATAATCACCATCAGGACGAGCCCGCCGCCCCTGCTTGGTCGGGTTTCCCCGTCCGGGGCAGACAAATGCCTGGCTTGCGGCGCAGCGCTGTTGATTTGTTCAGCGCTAGGCCGGGCCATCTTGAAGGTTCTGGACAACTCCTCCACATCTTCCTTACTGGCCGTCATCGCAGCCAAACGCATCGTTGCGCCAACGGAATCAAACGAAGGTGACAAACGCATGGTCAGGACCGGCTCGGATTCATCGTCCGAATCCTTAACGCCCGAAGCGATTTCCGGCATCATGCCGGCGATGGCAGATCGGGTTGCATCGACCGCGACCGCCGTGCTCGGCACGGTACCCCGGCAGGCACGCAAATCATTCGCCAGGTCTCTGGCATTCTGATAGCGGTTATCAATGTCTTTGGCCAGCGCCTTGGCGACAATGAAATTGAGCATATCCGGCACGGCCGGATTGATGGAACTGGGCGATGGAGGAATCGCATTCAGGGTTTGATACATGATGGCGTTGACATTCTCACCCGTGAACGGCGGCTGCCCGGTCAGCATCTCGTACAGCATCACACCCAGTGAGAAAATATCGGAGCGCTGATCGGTCAGTTTGCCCATCACCTGCTCGGGAGACATATACTTCGGGGAACCGAGCACCATACCGGTCTGCGTGCGCACCGCAGCAGATGCCATACGTGCAATGCCAAAGTCGGTGATCTTCGCGTGCCCATCGCGCAACACCATGATGTTGGAAGGTTTGACATCGCGATGAATGATGCCGTGCTCATGCGCATAAGCCAACCCCAAAGCCACCTGAGCAACAATATCGAGCACCTGATCAACCGGCAACAGCTTTTCGTCATTGAGTACGTCGCGCAATTCCCGGCCTTGCAGGAATTCCATCGCGATATAGGCGACGTCACCGCTGCGGCCAACGTCGAAGATGGTGACGATATTGGGATGACTCAGGCGACCGGCTGCTTTGGCTTCCTGATAGAACCGGGCCTCATACTCCTCGCGCTCTTCCAGTGCAAGGCTCAGGGTAATGGTCTTGATCGCAACGATGCGGTCAATCAGCGGATCGGTTGCCTTGTAAACGACGCCCATCGCCCCCTGACCGAGTTCGCCGACAATCTCATAACGTCCCAGATGACTGATCATGTTTCCAGAGAGGAATGGTTATTTGCCAACTTTGGCTTTAGCACTGCGAAACACCGGCCCCCACACCGGATGGCCTGCCTCTGCCGGAGTCAATTCAAAATTCGGGTTCAAAGCCAGCGCCTTGCGGAAGGACTCATAGCACATCTTCTCCCTCCCTGATACGCAATGTATGAACGCTAGATATTTGTAGGCACTCACCTTGTCATCCCTTTCGGCCAGCTTGGTTTGCAGCACGTTGTTCAATGCTTCCACCGAGGCATAATAATTGCCTTCTTCGTAACTTTCGACGCCTTTGCTCAGCTTGTGGCCTGGCGTCCTGTTGAACCACCAGCACTCGTCGCAAGAATTCAGCGACTGGCAGCCCGTCAGCGTCCAAACCATCATCACGCCCAGCAAAGCACCATGGCGACCCAACATCAAAAACTCCTATTCTTTCAATCGCCAAATCTACTTGGCGAAACTATGTCTGATTTTAATTTTTTCGCCGGATTTTACATTGACGATCTGGGTGAATACCGGGAATGTCGTATTGCGCACCTCGATCACATGCTTGCCCGCCAATACCTGCAGTTCCAGCAGTGGAGGACTGGCCCCTTGCCTTCTATTATCCAGATAAACGTCTCCCCACGGCACAATCACCAAATTCACCACCGCCGGAGCTCCGGTCGTTTCAACCAGCGTTCGTACACGGGAACTCTGCTTGACGCCCTGCACTTTCTTCTCGCCGGGCGCAGATTTCTGGTGCACTGCGGCATGACTTTCCTTCTTCTGCGGGTTTGCCGCTTTGGGAGGCGTTGGCGCCTTCGTATCCTGATGCGACTGCACATTGTTTTCCGTTGCAGTTTGCGCGCCTGCCGCCGGTTGAGTTCTTTCAACAACTGACTTTTCTTGCGAAGCAAGCTTTACCGGAGTCGGCGCCTCCTGATGAGTTACCAGCTTGAACGTCAGTGCCCCCAATAACGAAAGCAGCACGACCGCCCCCGTTCCGATGATTGCCATACGCTGATTGCGGGACGCATTACCGTACATTTCAACGGCACGATGCTCCCATCTGTCCATGTTATCGACTAATTTGTCCCAATAATTTTCCAGCCTGAACAACACGGCATTAAATCCCGTAGCTCCGGCGTGTCGGGACTGTTTGGAGATGCTGCGCTGCGTCGAGGTAAAATCACCGGGATAGCCGATCGCGTAAACCTCGTGTTCCCGCACATGTTTGTCGGTACGCGACCCCTGATAGTGAAACATGCCTGCATATTCCTGCGACAAGCGCGACACCGCGTCGTAATAGGAACGCGAGACCAGAATCTGCCCCGGATCGGAAAAACCCATCACGCGCTGCGCAACGTTGATTCCATCGCCGACGATATTCGGCTGTCCGTTGATATCCTTGACCAGGCGCACCGGTCCAAGATTGATGCCAATGCGCACCAGCAACGGTGGCTCCATGCGCACGCCTTCATTCAAGAGGCTGCTGCGCATGCTTAATGCAGCGTGCAACGCATCGCTGATATCACCCAGGAAACTGATGGCGGCCCCATCACCCGTATCGAGAATAATGCGGTCGTTGACAGGCACATCGCGGATAGCAATGGACAGAAAGGCGTTGAAACGCTCTTTCAGCGATATCTGCCCTGAAACGGATTTCTTTGAATATTCGACGATATCCAGAAAAAATACGCTGCAGATGATGGTCTTGTTACCACGCTCTTCCATTATTCCCGCTCGCTATTCGCGTCCCTGTTCTACGTTGTCTCAAGAATACCAGCCAACCAGCCGGATTTTAACGACTTATGCGTCAAACTCGCCAGCTTTAATTTTTTCGCGGTCTGGCGCGTTGTAGCTTATTGCGCCGCCCATCGTCAACCACTTGCCTGGCAACCCCTACTGGCAAGCCCACCCATTCGAGTATTTTTGTAACTTCGCCTTCGCCAAGCTCAGCCATCATGCCTCGCTTTATGCGCGGCGGCAGGTTAATGATCCCGAAGCGTACACGCATCAAGCGGCTCACCGGCAAACCCAGCGCCTCAAAGGTGCGGCGGACCACGCGGTTGCGCCCTTCCTTGAGAACCAGGCGATACCAGTGGTTAAAACCTTCCCCGCCCTCATCGCTGAGTTGCTCGAAACGCACCAGGCCGTCTTCCAGCTCGATGCCGTCTTTGGTCATCTGATGTATCTGATCCAGCGTCATCTCGCCCTGTACACGCACCGCATATTCCCGCTCCACCTCGAATCGCGGGTGCATCAGGCGATTGGCCAATTCGCCCGAGGTTGTAAAGATCAGCAGGCCGCTGGTATTAAAGTCCAGCCGCCCGATGGCGATCCATTTCTGCCCGCGCAACTTCGGCAGCGCATCGAACACGTTGGCACGTTCCTTTGGATCGTCGCGACTGACGATCTCGCCTTCCTGCTTGTGGTACAGCAGGATGCGCGGCATAGCTTGCTCTTCCTGCAGCTGAAGCCGGATATTGCGACCATCGACCTGCACTTTGTCGCCTTCGCTGACGCGCATGCCCAGCTTGGCCACCGTACCGTTCACGGTCACCCTGCCGGATTCAATCCATGCTTCCATCTCGCGGCGGGAACCGATGCCCGCCTGCGCCAGCACCTTCTGCAGTCGCTCGCCCGGCTGCGTGCTTGTTTCGGCCTGCTCTGTCATTCTGTCACCGTTCTTCTTTCCAGCACGGCTTGCGCCAACGTCCCGCTATCCACATGTTCCAGTTCGCCACCAACCGGCAAACCGCGTGCAATACGTGACACCTTGATACCCTGTGCGCGCAGCAGCGTGGCGAGGTAATGCGCCGTTGCTTCGCCCTCGACCGTAAAATTGGTCGCCAGAATCACCTCGCACGACAGCTCGCGAGCGCGCTGGAGCAAGCGTTCCAGTGGTAAATCCCTGGCGCCCACACCATCCAGCGGCGAAAGGCGCCCCATCAGCACAAAGTACATGCCGCGGTAACATTGCGCCTGCTCCATCATCAACAGGTCGGCTGGCATCTCCACCACGCACAGCATGTCGGTCTCGCGCCGAGACGAACTGCACATGGAACAAGTCTCTTCTTCGGAAAAATTGTTGCACTTGCTGCAATGCCTGATGCTTTCCACCGCATGATCGAGCGCACGCGCCAGATGCAGGGCACCCTGCCTGTCGCGCTGCAACAGGTGATAAGCCATACGCTGTGCGGATTTCGGCCCCACACCCGGCAGACAGCGCAGCGCGCCGATCAGATCTTCCAGACTGGAAGGTGTGTTCATCAGAATGGCAGATTCATGCCCGGCGGCAGATTCATCCCGGCGGTAAACCCGCTCATGCGTTTCTGCGAGGTCTCGGTGACTTTCTTGTTGGCATCGTTTAATGCTGCCACGATCAGGTCTTCCAGCATCTCTTTGTCATCCAGCACACTCTGGTCCAGATTCACGCGGCGCACTTCATGCGCGCAGGTCATGGTCACCTTGACCATGCCGGAACCGGACTGCCCTTCCACCTCGACGGTGGCCAGTTCGTCCTGAGCCTTCTTCATGTTTGCCTGCATCAGTTGCGCCTGCTTCATCAGCCCGGCTATTCCGCCCTTCATCATTTCCACTTCCTCCG
>CAYOJU010000063.1:0-16579 GCA_964404355.1 uncultured Sideroxydans sp.
CAGCCTCGTCCAGCATGCGATACACCCCCGGCTGCAGGGGCAGCGAGGCGACAAATTCGGGAATCAAAAATTCGCTTTGTGGGCGTTCGCCCCCTCTCCCTCCGGGGGAGGGTTGGGGTGGGGGAGATTTAGGGTCGAAGTCTGTGGTGTTCAAGGATGGATTCAAAAACTTGGTGGAACATCGCCTCTGTCAAGCGTTTGGTCTGCGTATTGTAGCGACTGCAATGGTAGCTGTCATAAAGCTTCAAGCCGCCCGGCAACGCGTGATGTGCGTTGTGGGCAAATTTGAAATCCTTCACCTTCAGGCCACTGGCTCGCAAAACCGCTTCGTGAGCGATGGTACCCAGCGCCATGACGGCAGCGCCCTGTGGCAATACCGCCAATTCCTGTGCCAGATAGCCATTGCACTGCTTGATCTCGGCGGGCTCCGGTTTGTTCTGTGGCGGCAGGCAGCGCACCGCGTTGGTGATGCGACATCCCTTGAGGCTTAGCTTCGGGTTGGCCTGCTTGTCTGCATCCAGCGGCTCTGCAGCAGTCGCCAGACCGTATTTATGCAGCGTGGAATACAACAGGTCTCCCGCATAGTCGCCGGTGAAAGGTCGCCCGGTACGGTTTGCGCCGTGCATTCCCGGTGCCAGGCCGACGATCAGCAGCGAGGTCCCTGCCTCGCCGAATGAGGGAACGGGCTTGGCAAAATAGCCCGGCTGCTCCGCTCTCACCTCATCCAGGAATGATGCAAGACGCGGACATAGTCTGCACGCTGTAGAAAATTCTTTCATTTTTACTCAATATCCCGTCAGCGAAAAATGCATGAAATCCTTTTGCTGGCCTTCGATTTCCCCACCCCATTTGAAGCCAGCCTGCTTGAATGTCTTTACGATCAGTCCATCCGGTTGCAGGCTATACGGATCATCTCCCGGGCGCCAGGGACCTGCGCGCAACAATCTGCACCGCGGCCCGAATTGCACGCAGTTGTCGTACAGGCCGTTGTGGTCAGTATTGATATCGATCGCAATCCCGAATGAATGGTTACTGAAACCGCTGCGATTGCCCTGTGCATCCAACTCGCCGCGTGTCCGTCCAACACGATAACCAACAACCGAATTGATTTTTTCGCCTTGGCGCATGAGACTGACCAGGGTGTCTTGCACAAGCTGCGCGTACTTTCTGCATACCGAAAATTCCGGCAATCCATCCAGTTTGATTGCTTGTTGATCCTCGGCACAAACGGAGCAACCGCTTTGCGCATCCAGTTCGTCGGACAAGAGCATGGATGCGTCTTTGCTGACGACGGTCTGTTGTACCGCGCGCTGTTGAGCCACGTTCCAGCGCCAGTCCTGATAGTGACAGCTTTGCGCCACACCATCGGTGCTTGCCATCACCAGAATGGAAAGCAGCATCCAGCGCAATTTCATGCTCGATACCGTTGCCACTATTGGAACCGCAAGGCATCGATAGGCTTGAGCATGGATGCCTTCCGTGCCGGATACCAGCCGAAAAAGATACCGACAGCCGCTGCCACGAAAAATGCCATGGCGATTGAAGTCGCGGTCACCGAAACTTCCATCCCGGCCAGCTTGTTCACCGCCATTGCTCCGCCGACGCCAAGCAATACCCCAATCAGGCAGCCGACAACGGAAATAATGATCGCTTCCAGCAGAAATTGCAGCAGGATATCCTTGCCGCGCGCACCGATAGCCATACGGATGCCGATCTCGCGTGTGCGCTCAGTCACCGACACCAGCATGATGTTCATGATGCCGATACCACCAACCAGTAACGAGATTGAGGCAATGGCGCCCAGCATCATGGACATGACCTGGGCAGTCTCGGCTGCGGTGTTGGCCATGGCGGTAAGATTGCGAACTGTAAAGTCGTTATCCATCCCCTCGCGAATGCGGTGACGTTGGTGCAATAGATCGTTGATGGACTTTTCGACTCGCGGCATCGCATCGTCCGATTCAGCCTGCGCCATGATGAATCGCACTGCGCCACCGATACGAGTTCCAAACAGCTTGCGCAATGCCGTCGTCACCGGAATCACCACGGTATCGTCCTGATCTCGGCCATCAAGGCTTTGTCCTTTAGCCGCCAGCACCCCAAGCACAACATACGGACTATTCTTGATGCGTATGGTTTTGCCGATCGGGTCTTCGTCTCCAAACAGGTTTTGCACCACAGTTTGCCCCAGCAACGCGACCTGTGTTGCCGAACGGACATCGGAATCAGAAAAAGGATAGCCCTCGGATAGTTGCCAATCGCGCACGGTGAGGAAAGCCGGTGTGGTGCCGGTGACTTGCGTGTTCCAGTTGTTGGGGCCATACACCAGTTGCGCACTGCCGGGTGACGAAGGCGCTGCTGCCGTCACCGAGGGTAATTCCTCTATTGCCTGCGCATCTGCGATCGTCAGTGTGGGTGCCGCGCCGCCGCCCATGCGGGCACCGCCGGATGTGGTCGAACCGGAAAGGATGATGAACAGATTGCTGCCCATGGAGGCGATGGAGGCCTGTACCTGCTGCTGAGCACCCTGCCCCACGGCCAGCATCAGGATCACCGCGCCTACGCCGATGACCATGCCGAGCATGGTCAAAATGGTGCGCAGCCGATTTGCCCACATCGCCATCCAGGCTTCGCTGAGCATGGGACTGATCATGATGTCTTCTCCAGATGTTCCGGTGCGGCATGTTCGACTGGACCGTCGTACACGATGCGCCCGTCGGAGAGGCGTACGAGACGACTGGCATAAGTCGCGATGTCCGGCTCGTGCGTGATGAGGACGATGGTAATGCCGTCGCGCTGGTTCAGTTCGCTGAACAGCGCCATGATTTCCTGGCTGGTATGCGTATCAAGGTTGCCGGTGGGCTCGTCTGCGAGCAACAGTTTGGGGCGGTTGACCAGCGCGCGGGCGATGGCGACGCGCTGTTGTTGTCCGCCGGATATCTGGTTTGGACGCGAGCGCGCATATTGTCCGAGACCGACTTTTTCCAGCATCTCGTTGGCTCGCGCCAGACGCTCTGCGCGTGGTGTGCCGCGGTAAATCAGCGGCAATGCCACGTTATCTTCCAGACTCGCGCGCGGCAACAGGTTGAACCCCTGGAACACAAAACCGATCACTTGGTTGCGCAGCAATGCCAGTTCATCGCGGCTCTGTTTGTTCACATCGCGGCCGTTCAGCAGATAAGTACCGCTGGTCGCCACATCGAGGCAACCGAGGATATTCATGAACGTGGATTTGCCGGAGCCGGACGGCCCCATGATGGCGACAAACTCGCCCGGTTTCACCGAGACGGAAACGTCCTTGAGCACCGGCACCGTGCCGGCATCGGTCACGTATTCCTTGAACAGGTGCTCGATATGAATGACCGAATCGTTGCTCATCGCATGTCTGCCATTAACGTGAAACTCGCGTAGCGATACGTTTGCCCTTTCTCCCGCGTGCGGGGGAAAGTTGGATAGGGGGAAACGGGCATGGCAAGTTTCATCATCGGGGGTAGCACATTTGCCATGACCGTTAGAACAGCCTCATGCCGGGACCGCCGTTGGCTTTCGCAGGCGGCTGGCGATCTTCGATGATGACTGCATCGCCATCCTTGAGCTCTCCGGCCAGTACCTCGGTCAACTTGTTGTCCGTAATGCCTACGGAAATGCGAACTGCTTTGGGCTGCCCGTTCTCCAGCACGTACACCGTGCCCATCGGCGTGGTATCACCCTTGCCGCGCCCGTCACCCTTGGCCTTGTCACCACCTGTAGCTGCGCGCGCCTTTTCCGGTCGCAATCCCGCATCGCTGGGACGGAAGCGCAATGCGCCATTGGGTACCGTAAGTACGTCTTTGCGTTGCGCCACCACAATGTTCACATAGGCCGTCATGCCAGGCATCAGTGCCTGATCCAGATTCTCCACAGACACCACCACGTCATAGGTCACCACGTTCTGCTGCGTGGTCGGGTTCAGGCGTACCTGTTTCACTTCACCGTGGAAAGTACGGTTGGGGAAAGCATCCACCCGGAAACTCGCCTGTTGTCCGACGCGGATATTACCCACATCTGCCTCGGCATAACTTGTGTCGATTTGCATATGCGACAGGTCCTGTGCAATCGTGAACAAGGTCGGCGATTGTAGCGACGCCGCCACGGTCTGCCCAACATCGACCAGGCGCGACACCACGACACCGGATACCGGCGAACGGATCACGGTGTTGTCCAGGTTTCTGCGGTCGCGCACCACTTGTGCCTGCGCAACATCATATTGTGCCTTGGCCGCCTTGAATGCCTGCACGGCCACATCCAAATCTTGCCGCGTTACATATTCCTGCGCAAACAGTCCGCGCGCTCTTTCTTCGTTGGCCCGGGCCAGATCCAGCGAAGCCTGGGCGCTGGCAAGGTTGGCCTCGCTTTGCTGCAGTTGCGCCCGGTTCAGGGTCGGATCGAGTTCCAGCAACACCTGACCTGCTTTGACTTTGCCGTTAAAGTCGGCAAACAGTTTTTGAACAATGCCAGACACCTGACTGCCGACACTCACCAGCACCACCGGATTCAGTGTTCCGTTCGCCGCAACGCTTTGTGTAATGGCGCCATGCTCCAGCGCCACCGTGGTGTAGCGCTCTGCCGAAGCCTTTTTAGGCATGAGCCACCAGATGCATGCTCCAACGACCAGCAGCACCGGTATCCCGATCAGTACGTTTTTTGATATTTTGATATGCATTCCAGAACTCCAGTTTAAGGTGCTGCAGCTACGCCTGATTCAGTTCTCTGCGCTCAACCGGGTCAAGTCAAGCTGTCCGATCGCTTGCGCCAGTGCCAGCTTGCTGGCTTGAAAGTTGTACAGTGCCGCCACCCGTTGCTGACGCGCACTCGCCAGCGTGCTTTGCGCGTTCAGCACATCCAGTATGGACATGTTCGCCACCCCGGCCTTGTAGCGCCCCAGCGTCATCCGTTCCGACTGCTCGGCGGAAGCCACGAGGTCGCTGGCGGCCAGCAACGACTGGCTATTGGTCAGCAACGTCTGGTAAGCCGTCCACACGTCCAATGCGATCTGGTTGGCCAACAGGTCACGTGCCGCCACTTTGCCCTCCACTTGCAACTCGGCGGCACGGTTCTGGTAAGTATTGCGCGTGCCCGTGAACAAAGGCACGCTGAGCGTGATGCCGATACTGCTGCTGTTGATATTGGACGAACCCGATATGTTCTGGTTTCCGGTCGATGCGCCCAGACTGACAGTGGGCAAGCCAGTCGAACGGGTCGCCGTCAGTTGCGCCTCGGCCGCCTTGATCTGCGCCTCAGCCGCAAGCAGGTCCGGGCGTTGCTGGCGCGCGTCCGCAATCAGTTTGCCGATGTCCTGTTCTGCAATGGGATCAGGCGTCGATTCCGGCAACGGTTGCAATGAAAACTGCTGGCTGGCATCGAATCCCATGATGTTTGCCAGCGTTCCCTGCGCACTACGGGCATTGCCCTGCGCTGTGATCAGATTGAGCCTGGCCTGCGACAAGGCTGTTTGTGCCTGCAACTTGTCAGATGGCGTGGCAATCCCGGCCTGGTAGCGCGCGTCGGCCGCAGCCAGGCTTTCCTTGGCCGATGCCTCGGCAACCAGCAATGCATCCACACTGGCTCGCGCGGACAGCAGCGCGTAATAGGATTGCACTGCATTCAGAAAGTTGGCCTGCAGTGCCGCATCGCGCGTCGCATTGGAAGCCACCAAAAGCTGCTTGGCATTTTCCAGCGTGGCAGAACGCCCGCCGAAATCAAACAAAAGGTAACTCGCACTCAGGCTGGCGCTGTGGCTGTTGTAATTGATCGTGCTTCCGGAAGAATTGGACCGGTTGCGCGACTCGTTGGCTTGCGCCGACAAGGTTGGCAGATAAGCCGACATGCCGACACCGACATTCGCTGCCTGTGCTCTTGCACTGGCCCACAGCGAGCGTGTCTGCGGATTGTTACACAAGGTCAGATCGACCACGTCGGCCAGGTTCAGAGGTTTTTTTATTTTCTCTTTGTCGCAATGACTGGCATCAGCCGTCAGGGGAAATTCCCCCGGTCCGACTTCATCCATGACCGAAAGCGGATCGCTATCCGCCCACACAGCCGACGGCAACAGCATCGCCTGACAGAGCAACAACAGCAGTAGATGTAATCGGTATCGAATCACGTTATCAAGCAAGTTGTAGTGGAGATGGTATATGCACGGTATCTACCCTATAACAAAAACATCCACACGGGTGTATTGATACAAATTTGTACAATACAAGCTAATGAAATCAGCGGTTCCGTTAATACTCCAGTCTAACGAAATTCAAATAAAAAGCCCCGCATCGCGGGGCTTGAGAGACATCTTGATGCAGGCTTACTCGGCAGCAGGCGCAGCAGCTTCATGCGGCACCAACGCCTTCATGCTCAGACGCATGCGGCCTTTGTCATCCAGTTCCAGTACCTTGACCTTGACGATCTGGCCTTCTTTCAGGTGATCGGCAACGTTGGCAATGCGCTCGTGGGAAATTTGCGAGATGTGCAACAGACCATCCTTGCCCGGCAGAACGTTGACCAGTGCACCGAAGTCCAGCAGCTTGACCACCGGACCTTCGTATACCTTGCCGACTTCAACTTCAGCCACGATATCTTCAATGCGTTTCTTGGCCAGTTCACCGGCATCACCGCTCACGCAGGCGATGGTGATATTGCCTTCATCGTCGATGTCGATCGTGGTACCGGTTTCTTCAGTCAATGCACGAATCACGGAACCGCCCTTGCCGATCACGTCGCGGATCTTTTCCGGATTGATCTTCATCTTGATCATGCGCGGTGCGAAGTCGGAAACTTCCGGACGCACGGACGGCATTGCCTGTTTCATGATGCCGAGAATGTGCAGACGGCCTTCCTTGGCCTGGCTCAATGCAACCTGCATGATTTCCTTGGTGATGCCGTTGATCTTGATATCCATCTGCAAGGCAGTAATACCACGATCAGAACCGGCCACCTTGAAGTCCATATCGCCCAAGTGATCTTCGTCACCCAGAATGTCGGTCAGCACGGCAAAACGGCCGCCATCCTTGATCAGACCCATGGCGATACCCGCCACGTGCGTCTTCACCGGAACGCCTGCGTCCATCAGCGACAGACAGCCGCCGCACACGGAAGCCATGGAGCTGGAACCGTTGGATTCGGTGATCTCGGACACCACGCGGATCGCGTAGCCGCATTCTTCTTCGCTCGGCAACACGGCAATCAGCGCACGCTTGGCCAGACGACCGTGGCCGATTTCGCGGCGCTTGGGTGTACCGACGCGGCCGGTTTCACCGGTGGCATACGGAGGGAAGTTGTAGTGCAGCATGAAGCGGTCGGAATATTCGCCTTGCAACGCGTCGATAGTTTGCGAATCGCGCATGGAACCCAGCGTTGCCACCACCAGCGCCTGTGTCTCGCCGCGGGTGAACAGCACGGAACCATGGGTACGCGGCAGCACGCCGGTACGGATGGTGATCGGACGCACAGTGCGGGTGTCGCGACCGTCGATACGCGGCTCGCCGCTCAGGATCTGGCCGCGCACGATCTTGGCTTCCAGCGCGCTGAACAGTTCGCCGATTTCGTTCTTGGAGACGTTCTCGAATTCAGGCGTTGCCAACGCTTCGGATACCTTGGTGCGGATCGCTTCCACTTGATGCGTACGTGCCTGTTTCTGGCGCACGGCATAAGCAGCCTTCAGGTCGGCTTCAGCCAGTGCGGAGATCTTGGCGATCAGCGCTTCGTTTTTTGCAGCAGGCGTCCAGTCCCAATCGTCCTGACCGACGGAATCGGCCATTTCGTTGATGGCGTTGATCACGGCTTGCATCTGCTCGTGGCCGAACACGACCGCGCCCAGCATGATTTCTTCCGACAATTCTTGCGCTTCGGATTCGACCATCAACACGGCTTTTGCGGTACCGGCGACAACCAGGTCCATCTGCGACTCAACCAGTTCATCCTTGGTCGGGTTCAACACGTATTGGCCATTGAGGTAGCCCACGCGCGCAGCGCCAATGGGGCCGTCAAACGGGATGCCGGAAATCGCCAGCGCGGCGGAGGCGCCGATCATGGCAGGAATATCGGAATCGATTTGCGGATCGGAGGACACCACGGTCGCCACGATCTGCACTTCGTTGTAGAAACTCTCGGGGAACAGCGGACGCAGCGGACGGTCGATCAGGCGCGAAGTCAGAATTTCCTTTTCGCTTGGGCGGCCTTCGCGCTTGAAGAAGCCGCCAGGGATCTTGCCGGCCGCATAGGTACGCTCTTGATAATCAACTGTCAGCGGGAAGAAGTCCTGGTCGGGCTTGGCATCCTTGCGGCCGACCACGGTAACCAGCACCACGGTGTCGTCCAGACTGACAATGATGGCGCCGCTGGATTGGCGGGCGATCTCACCGGTTTCCAGTGTCAATTGATGTTTGCCGTAGCTCAGGGTTTTTTTATAGTGACTCAAGATAGCTCTCTCCAATGTATATGCGTGACCGAGTGGCCGTTACCTGCATGGTGAAACGACATCCAAAACGAAGCGGGCCGCATTCGCGACCCGCTTGCAAAACCTGTTACTTGCGCAGATCCAGACGCTGGATCAGTTCTTTGTATCCCGCTTCATTCTTGCTCTTCAGGTAGTCCAGCAGCTTGCGGCGGCGGCTCACCAGGCGCAGCAGGCCGCGACGGGAGTGGTGATCCTTGTTATGTTCTTTGAAATGATCGGTCAGGTAATTGATACGGGCCGTCATCAGGGCGACTTGTACTTCCGGGGAGCCGGTATCGCCCTTGGCGCGCTGGTAGTCAGTCACGATTTGCGATTTTTGTGCGGCGGTAATAGACATTAGGCTTCTCTCTCCAATAAAAAGTGCGGCATTCTACCCCTGAATGGGGTTCTGGCTCAAGTTGATTCGCGCTGTGCGGCCGCTTTGGCCACGCTGGACAGCAGGCGGCTCGGGGACAGCCGCCCCCCTTCCAGCTCGCCCAGCCCGATAAAGTGCCCGGTGGCGTACAAACGCCGTTTCCCGTCCGGATAACTGTCGCTCACCCCCAGTCTTTGCCCCTGGGCAAGCCGACTGGCCTGAATTTCATCCAGCTCCAGACTGGGCAGGTTCTGCACCAGCCTGTCCAGCGGCATCAGGCAGGCATCGCGCTGAACCTCGTTCATTCCCTCAAGCTGAGTCAGGGTATAGGCATTTTCCAAACTGAATTCGCCAATTCCGGTACGGCGCAGGGCAATCAGATGCCCGCCGCAGCCCAGTTTCTCGCTGATATCCTCGGCCAGCGTACGAACATAGGTGCCCTTGCTGCATAACACGCTGAAATCCAGCTCGTTGCCCTGCAGCCGATCCAGCGTCAGTTCGCGAATGAACACCCGGCGCAACTCGCGCTCCACGGTTTCACCCTTGCGAATGTATTCGTACAGCGGCTTACCCTGATGCTTGATGGCACTGTACATGGGTGGAAGCTGTTGGGTCTCACCCATGAACGTTGCCAGCACCGCCAGTACTTGAGCTTCGGTTACCGCTACAGGCCGCGTTTCGGTGATTTCACCCTCAGCATCGCCAGTGGTCGTGCGCTGCCCCAGGCGTATCGTGGCGCGATAACGCTTGTCGGCATCCAGCAAGGCAACGGTGAATTTGGTGGCTTCGCCGAAACAGACCGGCAGCAGGCCGGTAGCGAGCGGATCGAGGGTGCCGGTATGCCCGGCTTTTTCGGCTTGGAACAGACGGCGGACTTTTTGCAGCGCGGTATTGGAGCTGAGCTCCAGCGACTTGTCGAACAGCAGAACGCCATCCAGCGGGCGTTTGACGCGTTTGAATTGCTCAGTCTTTTTTGTCACTCGCAACCGCTTGATCAATCAACTGGGATAGATGTGCACCGCGCTCGACGGACGCGTCATAGACGAAGTGCAGCTGGGGTGTGATACGCAGCTTCATGGCATGCGCCAACTGGCTACGCAGGAAACCGGCAGCACGCTCCAGACCTTGCAACAAGTCCGGGCTGTCGCCATCCAGTGAGGTATAGAACACTTTGGCATGGGCGTGGTCGTTGGTCACTTCCACGCCGGTCAGCGTGACTTTCTTCACACGCGGATCCTTCACCTCCAGGCGAATCAGCTGGGCCAATTCGCGCTGGATCTGCTCGGCGATGCGATCTGTGCGTGCGTAGTCCTTTGCCATTAAATTTAAAGCGCCCGTGCCACTTCGACGATTTCGAATACTTCAAGCTGATCGCCGACTTCCAGATCGTTGTAACCCTTCAGCGACAGACCGCACTCGAAGTTGGATTTAACTTCCTTCGCGTCATCCTTGAAGCGTTTCAGCGAATCCAGATCGCCGGAATGGATCACCACGTTGTTGCGCAACACACGCACGCTGGACGAACGCTTGATCATGCCCTCGGTGACGTAGCAACCTGCAATCGTGCCGACCTTGGAGATGTGGAACACCTGGCGTACTTCGACCATGCCGATGATGCTTTCCTTCTTCTCGGGTGCCAGCATGCCGGATAGCGCCGCTTTGATCTCATCGACCATCGCGTAGATGATGTTGTAGTAACGGATATCCACGCCGGACGATTCCGCCAGACGGCGCGCTGTTGCATCTGCACGCGAATTGAAACCGATAATGATCGCCTTGGAAGCCAGCGCCAGATTGACGTCGGATTCGGAGATACCACCCACGCCGCTGTGGATCAGGCTGACCTTGACCTCGGGTGTGGAAAGCTTCTGCAACGAACCGGCAATCGCTTCCAGCGAACCCTGTACGTCGGCCTTCACGATCAGCGACAGGGTACGCACTTCGCCCTCGCCCATCTGCTCGAACATATTCTCCAGCTTGGCAGCTTGCTGTTTGGCCAGCTTCACATCGCGGAACTTGCCCTGACGGAACAGCGCAATTTCGCGCGCCTTCTTTTCATCAGCCAGCACGAGGAAATCCGCACCGGCAGTTGGCACTTCGGACAGACCTTGAATCTCGACCGGAATCGAGGGACCCGCTTCGTTGATGGTCTTGCCGTTCTCGTCGAGCATGGCGCGCACACGACCGGATACAGAACCAACCAGAATCGCATCGCCGCGTTTCAGCGTACCAGACTGCACCAGCAGGGTCGCCACAGCGCCCTTGCCCTTGTCCAGACGCGCTTCGATCACCACGCCCTTGGCGCTGGAATTCTTCGATGCTTTCAATTCCAGCACTTCGGCCTGCAACAGAATGCCTTCCAGCAAAGTATCGATGCCCTGTCCGGTCTTGGCGGAAACTTCAACAAACATCGCATCGCCGCCCCAATCTTCCGGTACCACGCCTTCCGCCACCAGTTCCTGGCGCACGCGCTCGGAATTGGCATCCGGTTTGTCGATCTTGGTGATCGCCACCACGATAGGCACTTCGGCAGCCTTGGCATGGTGAATCGCTTCCTTGGTCTGCGGCATCACGCCGTCGTCCGCCGCCACCACCAGAATCACGATGTCGGTCGCTTTCGCGCCACGTGCACGCATTGCGGTAAACGCTTCGTGCCCCGGGGTATCGAGGAAAGTGATCATGCCGCGCGGCGTATCCACGTGGTATGCGCCGATATGTTGCGTAATGCCACCAGCTTCGCCTGAAGCCACGCGAGTGCGGCGGATATAGTCCAGCAATGACGTTTTACCGTGGTCGACGTGACCCATCACGGTCACGACCGGTGCACGCGATTCAAGCACCACATCGCCATGATCAACAGCCTCCATCAGGAATGCATCGGGATCATCGGGCTTGGCGGGAACGGCCTTGTGGCCGAGTTCTTCAACCAGAATCATCGCCGTTTCCTGATCCAGCACCTGGTTGATCGTGACCATGGAGCCCATCTTCATCAATGTCTTGATGATTTCGGCCGCCTTGATCGACATCTTCTGCGCCAGTTCGGCAACAGTAATGGTTTCCGGAACCATCACTTCCTGCACGATAGGTTCGGTCGGCAGCGAGAATGCGTGCGCCACTTCAGGTTTGCTGTGCTTGTCATGACGCGGTGCGCGAACTGCATTGCCGCCGGTACGTCCGCCCAATCCGGCACGGGTATCCGTGCTGCGTGAAGGCGGACGCTTTTTGTGTCCGGCCTCATCCCATGGGCTTTCCTTGGCGGCAACCTTGTCCACCTTCTTGGCGGGACGCGCAACCTTGTCACCCGGCTTGAGTGTTGGTTTGTGCAGCGTTCCTTCGGGTGTAGCGGCAGGTGCAACGACGGCAGCTGCTGCCTCGACAGGGGCAGCGACAACGGGCTTCACCTCGACTACAGGTTCGGGCGCGGGTGCCGGTTCAGCGGCAGCC
This sequence comes from uncultured Sideroxydans sp., assembly GCA_964404355.1. Lineage (GTDB taxonomy): Bacteria > Pseudomonadota > Gammaproteobacteria > Burkholderiales > Gallionellaceae > Sideroxyarcus. The sequence continues at coordinate 12,288 of CAYOJU010000063.1, forward strand.
GCTTTGCGCTTGCTGCGTTCTTGCTTGGCTTGTATCTCGGCCGCCTGGCGCGACGCCAGTTCGGCTTGCAGACGCGCTTCTTCTTCGCGTGCCTTCAACTCCTGCTCATCCAATACCTTCTTGGTTGCCTTCTTCGGCTTGGCTTCTTCCACTGCCGGTGCGGCTTCCGGTACTTCCGCAGCCGGTGCGGCTACGGGTGCAACGGTGCGCTTCTTGCGCACTTCCACCTGAATGGTGCGTGCCTTGCCGCTGCTATCCGACTTCTTGATCGCCGTCGTCTCGCGACGAACCAGCGTGATCTTGTTTTTGCTTGCGCCATGCGCGCCGCGCAGATGCTCCAGCAGCTGCGACTTGTCCTGTTCCGATATGGTGTCGGTATCTTTCTGCTTGGATACTCCGGCCGATTTCAGCTGCTCCAGCAGCAGCTCGACCGGAAGTCCCAGCTCACCCGCGAATTGCGCGACGTTCATTTTTCCCATTGCGACCCCTTAAACCAATACCACCAGACTACGGATAACCTTTACAAACTTGCACTTCCGGCTCAAGCGAACCAGGGCGCACGCGCCGTCATGATCAACTGATTGGCGCGCTCGGCATCCATCCCGGTCATTTCCACCAGTTCGTCGCCGTCCAGATCAGCCAGTTGCTCTTGCGTGCCGACACCCTTGCCAGCCAGGGTACGTGCCGTTTCTTCGTCCATGCCTTCGATCTTCAGCAGATCTTCGATGTTGTGTTCAACCTGCTCTTCGTTGGCAATGGCGGCGGTCAACAGTGCATTGCGTGCACGGCTGCGCAGCTCGTTCACAGTCGCTTCGTCGAAAGATTCGATGGACAACATCTCGTCCAGTTCCACATAAGCGACTTCTTCCAGCGTGTTGAAACCTTCCTGCACCAGAATGTCGGCGACTTCCTCGTCCACATCCAGCTTCTCCACGAACAGATCGCGTACTTTAGAAAACTCCTGCTCGTTCTTCTCGGCGGACTGCTCAACCGTCATCAGGTTGATTTCCCAACCGGTCATCTCGCTTGCGAGGCGCACGTTCTGGCCGCCGCGACCGATGGCTTGCGCCAGATTCTCTTCTTCGACCACCACGTCCATGCTGTGTTTGTCTTCATCCACCACGATGCTGCCGACTTCAGCCGGCGCCAGTGCGTTGATGACGTAGGTAGCGGCATCATCCGACCACAGGATGATGTCCACGCGTTCGCCGGCCAATTCGTTGGTCACGGCCTGCACGCGCGAGCCGCGCATACCGACACAAGTACCGATCGGATCGAGACGTTGATCGTGACTGCGTACCGCGATCTTGGCGCGAGAACCGGGATCGCGGGCGGCGCTGACGATTTCCAGCAGGCCTTCTTCGATTTCCGGCACTTCCAGTTCGAACAGCTTGGTCAGGAATTCAGAAGTGATACGCGACAGGATGATCTGCGGGCCGCGCACAGTACGATCCACGCGCAACAGATAGGCACGGACGCGGTCGCCGACGCGCAGGTTTTCTTTCGGAATCATCTGGTCGCGTGGCAGCAGCGCTTCGATCTTGCCGAATTCGACGATGGCATTGCCGCGCTCGATGCGTTTGATCGTGCCGGACACCAGGTGCTCGTTGCGTTCCATGAAGTCAGCGAGAATCTGCTCGCGTTCCGCGTCGCGAATCTTCTGGAAAATGACCTGTTTCGCCGCCTGCGCGCCGATACGACCGAAATCGATGTTTTCCAGAGGCTCTTCAACGAAGTCATCCATCTGGATGCCGGGAATCAGCTTTTCCGCTTCGCTGAGCTTGATGTGCAGTTCGGGCGTCTCGAATGTCTCGTCGTCCATTACCTGCCAGCGGCGGAACGACTCGTACTCGCCGGTTTGGCGGTCGATGCTCACGCGCACATCCGCTTCTTCTTCCGAGAAACGCTTTTTGGTGGCAGAGGCCAAAGCCGATTCCAGCGCACCAAACACGATTTCCTTGTCCACGTTCTTCTCACGGGCCAAGGCATCTACCAATAACAGAACTTCACGACTCATCGCTATCTCCAGCAACTAAAACGTCGGCACCAAACGTGCCTTATCCATATTCGACAGCTCGATACCAACCAGGCTGCCATCCACATCCAACTGCAAAATCCCATCCTTCAACTCGCCGATGATACCGACGAAGTTTTTGCGCCCCGCCATCGGCACGCGCACCTTGATCTGCACCTTCTGCCCGGCAAAACGCACGAAATCGGCTTCTTTCTTGACTACGCGGTCCAGACCCGGCGAAGACACCTCGAGGCGCTCGTAATCCACCCCTTCCACCGTGAACAGACGCACCAACTGGTTGCTGACCCGCTCGCAGTCTTCCACCGCGATACCATCCGGCTTGTCCATGAACACACGCATCAATCCGCGCCCGGACAACTCCAGATCGACCAGCTCGTAACCCATACCGGCCAAAGTCGTATCTACCAGCTTCGCCACATCCATATTCGTACCCACAAATAAAAAACGGGCCTGAAGCCCATCTGAAAACGGCGCGGATTATAGCAAAGAGAGGGGCTAATGGAAACAGGTATTTAAGGGAGACCACAACTCGTCGTGGCTACTCTGACCACTTCCCCCTTTAGCAAAGGGGGACTGAGGGGGATTTGGGAGCTTGTGAAAATCGCCCACTCTTCAAATCCCCCCTCGCCCCCCTTTGTCTAAAGGGGGAATGTCCGTATCAGCCAAATAACTTCCGAATGCCTTGCACATCCGGCTGCAACACCACACCCTTTTCAGTGATAAGCCCCGTCACCAGCTCCGCAGGCGTCACATCAAAGGCAGGATTGCGAATCTTCACCCCCTCCGCCGCCCAATGGTAATCACGGAAACCCTTCACTTCCTCCACCGAGCGTTCCTCAATGGGAATATCCGCCCCTGTAGCAATGTTCATGTCGATGGTGGACAGCGGGCACGCCACATAGAACGGAATGTTGTGCCGCCTGGCCAACACCGCCACCATGTACGTACCGATCTTGTTCGCCACGTCGCCGTTGGCCGCCACGCGATCCGTGCCCACCACAACCGCGTCGATCTCGCCGTGCGCCATCAGGTGACCGGACATGTTATCGGTGATCAGCGTCACCGGAATGTTCTCCTGCACCATCTCCCACGCCGTCAGCCGTGCGCCTTGCAGGAAGGGCCGCGTCTCGTCGGCAATCACCGAAATCTTCTTGCCCGCCTCCACCGCCGAACGGAACACCCCAAGCGCCGTACCCCAGCCCGCCGTCGCCAGCGCCCCTGCATTGCAATGCGTCAACACCCGCGCCCCATCTTTCAGCAAGGTCGCGCCATGCGCGCCCATCGCCTTGTTGATGCGAATGTCCTCGGCCAGAATCTCGTGCGCCTCGGTCAGCAAGCGCTGCGCGACCTGCTGCGGTGTTTGCGTCGCTACGCCTTCCCAAACCGTGCGCATGCGCTGCAACGCCCAGAACAGATTCACCGCCGTCGGGCGGCTGGCGGCCAGCACGGCAAAGCCGGTCTCCATACCTGCCTTGAAGTCAGCTGCAGATTTCTCCTGCAAATGCAGCGCCTCCAGCGCCACGCCATATGCAGCCGCCACACCAATGGCAGGCGCACCGCGCACCACCATATGGCGTATGCCCTCGGCTACCGAAGAGGCAGTGTAGTAACTCAGGTATTCAAACGCAGCGGGCAGAATGCGCTGGTCTATCATTTCCAGCCGGTTGTTGAACCAGCGCAGGGTTTCGACTTTCATTAATGCCTTCCAAAAGGTTAAACCATCACCAGTACTTCATACATCAGGGCCGCCAACCTATTTTGGCAACTTTGTTCCAAGCAATTCAAATTCAGAGATAAGACCTATGAGATAGGAACCATCGAGAACTGAACGGCAACCACCGTACTTTCTCCCATCAGCCACTTCGGCCTGAATAAGCACGCATGGAGTTCTTTGTTTGGTTTCAGCATCAACATGGATTGCATATTGCGGAATAGTCATCGCTATAGAACGACCTATTGGTGTTTCGCCTGACTTGAGTACGAAAACAGCCCTTCCTTCTGACACATCCGTTTCCACGGCAGACCGACCTGTCACGAATTTTACTGTATCAAGTTGAGGCCACAAGACTGATTCACTAGCCATACCATCCACCGTTATTACCACCATAAGGAAACATGAAACGAAAAATTTACACATAAATTCCTCACCTCAAGCAAACTCAATCCCCCTCAAACTCGCACAACGCAAACACCTTATGCCCACGCTTCTCCAGTCGCGCGCGGCCGCCGATGTCCGGCAGGTCGATCATGAAACAGC
>CAYOJU010000064.1:0-16400 GCA_964404355.1 uncultured Sideroxydans sp.
TATGCAGTTTTACCATTTTCATTTTTCCTTTGGTTGCGGGTGTAGATGCGGCTTGCGCGGGCAGGACACAGAGTCCGACCAGCAAAAATGCGAGAACGATACGGATCAGTTTCATTTTATGCGGCTCCTTCATAGACAATCTGCCAGCGCCCGTCGCGTTTCATCCAGTACTGGCGCTTGTTCATGTGGTTGGAAAGGTTGTTGCTGTCGTAATCCTGTTCGAAATTGACCACCACCAGATTCGGCTGGCTGGGGTAGGGGAAGATGCTGACGTTCGACATCCTGATCTTGATCCAGGTCTTGCCCGAATTGACCAGGCGTTTTTGTTCGGCGAACGCGAGCAGGTTCATGCTGCCGGTGGAGAAGTCGTGCGCGTAGTGGGTGAGGTAGGCCTCGGTGTTGCGGCTGGCCCAGTCGTTGCGCCATTGCTCGATTGTCTTTTGCAGTTCTGCGCGTTCGGTGCGGTCCGCTTCGTCGCTCCAGTCGATCTTGCTGGCGATGATGACCGGCGTGACGCCGATTTGCAGATGGCTGCCCAAGTCATTGAGGTCGTTGTTGGCAAGTACCACACAGCCATTGCTGGCGCGCGGTGGGCGGCTGTAAGTGTCGCTCGGTGTGCCGTGCAGCCAGATGCCGTGCCCGTCGCGTCCCAGGCGCTTGTCCCATTCGTTGGGGTAGCTCAGCGGATAGGCGCCGGTACCATAGAAATCGGTGAGCTTGTCCTTGGTCAGGTGTGAATTGACGAAATACACGCCCAGCGGTGTGCGCTGGTCGCCTTCGGAAACCTTGTCCGCGCCTTTCTTGCCGACGCTGATGTAGAAATCTGCCACGTAACGCGGTTCGCCATTCACGTTCTCAAACAGGTAGAGCGTGGATTTATCGGTGTCCACCACCACGGCATAACGCTGCTTGGGCGAGAGTTGCCACAGATACTTGGGTATGGCGATAGGCTGCTGTTGCTGTACGCGCTGCAAGCGTGCATTTGCTTCTTCGCGCAGATCCTGCACCCGGTCACGCGGTGCGTTAGGCGCATCGCCGAAATTGCTGATCGGCTTGGCGCGAGCCAGCAGCAGATCGCCCCTGACCAGTTGCGCCAGTTTGAAATTCGGGTTGATCTTGAGTAGCGAATCGACTTCGTTCAGTGCCACGTCGAGATGGTTGTTGCGCACTGCCTGCAAGCTCTTCGCCAGTCCCAGTTCCATGTCGCGCGAAACCGAGTCCCCTGCTGCGGCCGGCAGAGAGATGGAAATCAGTAATAGCGCAAGTAAACGGCAAGGCATGGTTTATTTCCCCGAACGCTCTTCAGCAATCAGCCATTGTCCGTCAGCCTTGACCCAATTCAGTGTCTTGCTCGAGGCGACATTCAAGTGGCTGGCGCGGTAAGTCTGTTTGAAGCTGACGCTCGCGTGTTTGTCATCCGCCACTTTGACTTTGGCATCGCGCACTTCAACATGGATGGATTTGGGGGCGGCAATACGTTCTTTGCGCTGAGCTTCCCATGTGCTACGGCTGCTGCCATCGGGTGTTTTGAATTCCTTGGCGTAGAACGCGAGGTACTTCTTGCTGTTCTTGGCGGACCAGGCAGCGGCCCATTCCTTGGTGCTGCTCAACACTTCTGCGGTTGGATCGGCGCTGACTGCAGCGACGGTGACGGGCGGCTTGGCAGGCACGGCCTGGGTTACCGCTGATGCCGAAACAGCCGCAGCAGGTGTGGCAGATGCGGCGGGCACCGTGGCCGAGGCGGGGTCAATTGCTGCGGTGACGGTCGGTTTGGCAACGGTGCGCGGGTTCTTGCTGAAGAGTTCGCGGATCAGCGCCAGCTTGGTCTGGGTGTTTGTATTGGTGTTGCTCTTCTCCAACTGCAATGCGCGGTCATAGGCCTGGCTGGCCATCTTGGCGTAAATGTCGCCGAGATTTTCGTGGGCCGTGGCGTAGGTGGGATTGGTACGAATTGCCATCTCCAGCGCATTCTTGGCTTTTTCATATTCGCCCTGGCCGGCGTAGAGCACCGCAACATTGTTGTACGGCTCGGGCAACTCGGGATAGTCCTCGGTGAGGCGGGTGAAAACCGTGATGGCATCGGCCGTATTACCCTGCTCGGCGAGGATCAGCCCTTTGAGGAAGCGCGCCTGTGCATCCTTGGGTTTGGTGACGAGGAAGGCGTTGACCTTTTCCAGCGCCTGGGCGTGCAATCCTTGTTTGAACAGTTTGTTCGCGTCCTGCAGTTCATCCGCCTGAACGGGAATGGTGATTGCCAACAGGAGGCCCAAAACAGCGGCTCGGCTAAACAGTTTAAACATAATCATCTTGTGGTTTTTTCCTGAAAAATTGCAGTGGCAGCGCCAATTCAAAGAGTGGGCGATTCTACCAAATAAGCGGCGGGCTTACACGGATTGCGCTACGGCGTGGCAGGGGCGGTTTTCGGGTAGAATTCCTTACTTTCATTAGCGACACTTTTTGAATAAAAATGAGCAGTAATTCCCCTGTTTCTACCGCCCCCGTTTCCAATTTCATCCGTACCATCATCGACGGCGACCTTGCCAGCGGAAAACACAAGAGCATCATTACCCGTTTCCCGCCGGAACCGAACGGTTATCTGCACGTCGGCCATGCAAAATCCATCTGCCTTAACTTCGGTCTGGCCCGTGATTACAACGGCTTGTGCAATCTGCGTTTCGACGATACCAACCCCGAGAAGGAAAATGCGGAATACGCCCAATCCATCCAGGACGACGTGCGCTGGCTTGGATTTGAGTGGAATGGCCCGGTGCGCTGGGCGTCAGATTATTTTGATGCGCTATACGACTACGCAGTGGAGCTCATCAACAAAGGTTTGGCCTATGTGGACGACTTGACGCCGGAACAGATGCGCGAATACCGCGGTACGCTGACCCAGGTCGGCAAGAGCAGCCCGAACCGTGACCGCCCGGCAAAAGAGAGCCTCGACCTGTTTACGCGCATGAAAAACGGTGAATTCGCCGATGGAGCGATGGTGTTGCGCGCCAAGATCGACATGACTTCGCCCAACATCAACATGCGCGACCCGGTCATCTACCGCATCAAGCGCGCCCATCACATCCGCACCGGCGACAAGTGGTGCATCTACCCGATGTACGACTATACGCACTGCATTTCTGACGCGCTGGAAGGAATCACCCATTCCATCTGCACCCTGGAGTTCGAAGACCACCGCCCGCTGTACGACTGGGTGCTGGACAACATCACCATCCCCTGCCATCCGCGTCAGTACGAGTTTTCGCGGCTGGAGTTGCACTACACCATCACCAGCAAGCGCAAGCTGCTGCAACTGGTGACCGAAAAGCACGTAAACGGCTGGGATGACCCACGCATGCCCACGATTTCCGGCATGAGAAGGCGTGGTTACACACCGGAAGGCATCCGCGAATTCGCCAAGCGCATCGGCGTCTCCAAGAGCGAGAACACCGTCGACATGGCGATCATGGAAGGCGCGATCCGCGAAGACCTGGAGCTGCGCGCACCGCGCGTGATGGCCGTCATTAATCCGCTCAAGGTGACCATTACCAATTTTGAGGGCGCGCAAACGCGTGAAGCGGACTTTCATCCCAACGTGCCGGAATTGGGCAAGCGCATGGTGGCGTTTGGCAAGGAATTGTTCATCGAAGCCGACGACTTCGCCGAAGTGCCGCCCCCGGGCTGGAAGCGTCTCACCCTCGGCGGTGAGATACGCCTGCGTCACAGCTATGTGATGCGCTGCGACGAAGCGGTCAAGGATGCCAGCGGCAAGGTGATCGAGCTAAAGTGCAGCATCGATCACGACACGCTGGGCAAGAATCCCGAAGGCCGCAAGGTCAAGGGCGTGATCCATTTCCTGTCGCGCGAACATGCCTTGCCCGCGGAGATCCGTTTGTATGACCGCCTGTTCAACGTGCCGGAGCCGGATGGCGACCGCGACGTGGATTTTTGTACGCACCTGAATCCGAACTCGCTTACCGTGGTGCAAGGCTGGGTGGAAGCCGCCGTACGCGACGCCACTCCGGAGACGCGCTACCAATTCGAGCGTCTGGGTTATTTTGTGACCGATCGCCGCGACCATCAACCCGGCGGCAAGCTGGTATTCAATCGCACGGTGACGCTGCGCGATTCCTGGGCGAAAGAGCAAGGCTAAAGGAGGTTCGTATGTACAAGCGAATTGCTGTGGCTGTGGACGGTAGCGAGACTTCGACCATGGCATTGAACGAGGCCGTCAAGCTTGCCAAGGTGATGCACTCGACGCTGCTGTTGCTCTACGTTTGCGAGGAAATGCCCGTTGTTTGGAATACGGACGGAATGACGCCATTCCCGATCGAGGAAGTGACGAAAGCGTTTATCGATGCGGGCAAGCAATTGCTGCAGCAGGACAGGGCGAGCGTGGCGGATTCCGGGGTCGAGGTTGAGACCAAACTGGTTGAAGACTACAAGGGGCGCATCGGAGCCGTCATCAGCCAGGAAGCCGAGAAATGGCTGGCCGACTTACTGGTAGTTGGAACGCATGGGCGCAAAGGAATCACCCACTTGCTGATGGGCAGTGTGGCAGAAGGTGTGATGCGCACTGCAAACATACCGGTATTGCTGGTGCGCGGCACCTAGTTCGGGTTTTAAATTGAATACATATTAGTCCCATACCCATGCAGAAAATTTACAACACACTCGTCCGCGACAAGCAAGATTTCAAGCCGATTTCCCCGAACAAAGTTCGCATGTATGTGTGCGGCATGACGGTTTACGACTATTGCCACGTCGGTCACGCGCGGGTGATGGTGGTATTCGACATGGTGTACCGCTGGCTCAAGGCGAGCGGCTATGACGTCACCTACGTGCGCAACATCACCGATATCGACGACAAGATCATCAAGCGTGCGGCAGAGAACAAGGAATCCATCCATACGCTGACGCAACGCTTCATTGATGCGATGCACGAAGATGAGGCCGCGCTGGGCGTGCAGCGCCCCGACCACGAACCGCGTGCTACCCAGTTCATCCCGCAGATGCTGGAAATGGTCGCGCAACTGGAAAAGAACGGCTTGGCCTATCAGGCGGTGGATGGCGACGTGAACTATGCAGTGCGCAAGTTCCCGGGCTACGGCAAGCTTTCCGGCAAGTCGCTGGAAGACCTGCGCGCCGGTGAGCGCGTGGAAGTCACTTCCGACAAAAACGATCCGCTCGATTTTGTGCTGTGGAAACACGCCAAGGACAGCGAAGCGGACGAAGTGAAATGGGATTCAAAATGGGGCAAAGGCCGCCCCGGTTGGCACCTCGAATGTTCGGCGATGGGTTCCGAACTGCTGGGCAAACATTTTGATATTCACGGCGGCGGCGCCGATTTGCAGTTCCCGCACCACGAAAACGAGATCGCACAAAGCGAAGGTGCGCACCAGTGCCAGTATGTGAACTATTGGATGCATAACGGCTTCGTGCGCGTGGATAACGAAAAAATGTCCAAGAGTCTGGGCAACTTTTTCACCATCCGCGAAGTGCTGAAAAAATACGATGCCGAAGTGGTGCGCTTCTTCATCCTGCGCGCCCACTACCGCAGCCCGCTGAATTATTCAGACCAGCATCTGGATGATGCCAAAGGCGCGTTGACACGGCTTTATACGGCGTTGAAACTGGTTCCGGCTGCGGCACAGGCCGTGGACTGGAATGATGCGTATGGTCAACGATTTAAATCCGCCATGGATGACGACTTCAACACCCCCGAAGCTGTCGCCGTGCTGTTTGATCTTGCCAATGAAGTTAACCGCAATCAGTCAGATGAAACGGCAACACAACTGAAAGCATTGGCTGGAGTACTGGGTTTGTTGCAACGTGATCCACAGGAATTCCTGCAGAGAGATGCCGGAGAAGGCGGTCTGGATGATGCAGCAATCAACGACCAGATCGAAGCCCGCATTGCCGCCAAGAAAACCAAAAACTTCGCCGAGGCTGATGGCATCCGCAAGAAATTGCTGGAAGCGGGGATTGTGCTGGAAGACACGCCGCAGGGTACTACCTGGCGCAGAGCTTAAGGTAACTTGCCTGCCGCGACCATACGGTTGAACAGGATGTTGGGCGATATCCAAATCACGATGTCGTCAAATGTCGGAGAGTTGTCGTGGCTAACAAAAGTCTTGCTGGTACCACCATCCTGATTGGCTGCCTCATCCGGAGAGGTCCCACCTGGCTGCCCGCCGTTTTTACCAGTGGAAATAATTACTGCTGGCACTCCGTTGGGGGTGAGCGTATTCGCCCCGGTGCCGCAACTTGAGGCGCTGACTCCACTGGCAGAAACGCATACCAGCAAATCCGAGGCGAGGGCGGATATGCCAACCGCTTTCATGCCCCCCGTTTTGGTGAAATCATTATTGGCGCCTCCGGATGTCGATACTGCATAGCGAATTGGGTTGTTCCATCCATCAACAGCAAAACCTTGGTTATTGACCTGCATAATTCCCAAGGTCGCTGCGGGAACGAAACCACCGTAAGGATTGGTGCAGACGGCCCCACTGGCCGCATTGGCAGGACTTTCGGCACCATTACTGCCGACAATCGCGGGGCAGGGCAAACGCTCGTTGATAATGGCGTAACCTATCAGGGCTTGCTGAATTTCATCCAACTGTTTGCGCGTTTCGTTAGTTTGCTTTTGTTCAATCTGGCTGGATATGGTCGGTACCAAGCCAGTCATTAATAGGGTGATGATCAGTAAAACTACTGCGATCTCGATGAGAGTAAATCCGCTGTCGTAATTGCGAATCATATTTTTATTAACAGTACTCATTTGCAAATCCCATTCCCATCGAGGCAGACGACTAAATCATTGACGTTTCTATAGTCAGTGGCACTTATCGAATTGCTCGTAAACGTAGAACTTGGTGTTGGGTTCGTATGTTGATTTACACCTTCAAGATATTGGGTGGGATCTGATGGCACGCGAATCTGGCCGAGGATAGGGCTCCTTGCCATGATAACAACGGAACGATAAGAGCCGGCGCCATTGATGGTAATAGTTGGTGTCCCAAGCGTTCCTGTGGGTGAGTACTTGGTATCAACTTGATAGAATATTTGGTTAATCCAATCTGGCCAATAATTATTTGTAGCGTACAAAGTACAGCTGGGAGTCCATAGAATAGTTGTTGAAACGTCCAATGCGCTAGCCGCAATATTTAGTTTGGTTTGCATAGCGTTTCCCGTTGGATTGGACTGGATGTTTGCGCAAGTTACAGTGCTGTTTCCCGCTGCTATCGCAGGAGTTGTGACGATGGCTGGTATTGCAGGAGATGTGGTGTTGTCCCTTACATAGACAGCAGCGGCTGTCAGCCCCCCCCCCGCAGAAGCCAGCATAGTCTGGTTGCCTACGCCATTCGCGCAATTCGTTACCTCCGTTTGCAGGGAATTGATAGCGTCAACCAGATTCTGTACGTTACCATCTATTGATACGTGTTTTGGCAGCCTGCCAAACAGAGTGCCGGATTTGCTGGAGTAAAAAGTGTCGGATGGGTCGGCAGCCCAAGGATATTTGTTGCCGTTTGCCGGAACTGCAGCGTAATCATCGAGGCAAGTTTTTGCTTCGCGTGCAATACGCATTTCCACGGAAGGAAATAATTGCTCACGTGTAATCGTAATCAGTTGGTCATTAAACGCAATACCGGACGCGATGGATTGAAAGTTGAGGTTGGGGGGGGCAGTGCCATTACTGCCTTCCAGATAATTCTGTACGCAAAAGTTATTTGGTTGATTAGATACTCCACCGATGGTACAGGATGATGTGGTCGCGGAGCTTGAGCGGTCTTGACCCGTCAGTGCGCTGCCTGGCGAAAATACAATCGCGATGACATTGTTCAGAAGAGAGCCTGAAGTGACATTGAGTAAGCCATTTGTCTCGCTGTTTAGAGGCCTCGACGTTGGAACGTTACGAAAATTGCTGGACAGGGTATACCAGAGGTGTTCTCCTGAGCTATCGCGCAACTCTGGCAAGCCCAATGTCCTCCAAGGTAGCCGACCAATATTGCTGGTGCAGTTACCCCCCACACCTTCTGAAGAACCGTCATCGTTGATGTCTGGGCAGGGCAAACTTCCCGGCATAGTGGGGTCAATGGCAGCATTGCCGATCAAGGCATCCTTGGCCTGTGCTAGTACGTTGGCTGTTCTTTGATCGCGTACGGATTTGAGCGCCGAACTACTGAGAGCGCTGATCAGAAATGCGGCAATACCAACAACAAGGATAACCAGCATTACCATCATTGCTGCGCCAAGTTGTTTCGGTGGAATGGGACGTTTTGTGAGCAAGGGTTTCATGATTCACCTCCTGCTTATTTGTTTTCTTCAGAAGCCGAGTTCTGCTGTTCTGGGGCGGGTGTGTCCAGCAGTAGTCGCTGTCCGACCTTGAGTTGCACTGGACGCGATTTGCCCGGTACGGCAACGGGTACGGTGGCTGGCGTTCTGTCATTGCCGCGCTCGACTTCTTGCGCTGTGCCATTGATCCAGACGGTGCGGTTGCCACCGTGCTTCTGCACAACGCCGTTGACGATGATGTAATTGCGTTGTCCGCCATCGCTGCTGTTGTTGCTGGATTCGTGGAATTCCAGTTGCTGGCGCTGTTGCGGTGTGAAGAATAAACGCCCGAGTTCGCCGGCCTGCGCGTTAGGGAGCAGGCCGCAGAGGATTATCAGCAGAAACGAGAAAGAGTATCTGTTCATGATGCGTTCTTGTTCTTCATGGTGAACCAGCCGCCGGTGCATTCCGCTTTGAGCGGGGCGAGTTCTTCGGTGGAGCTGGTGCGCGAGATGGTACAGCCATCGACCATGAACCAGCCATTCAGTTTGCTGCGCAAGTCGGCGAAAAGGTGCAGCAGTTGTTCTTCGTGCAGCAGGTCAATTTGCAGCGTCATGCCGCTGCGGCTGAGCTTGAAATTGCCCGCATCAACCGGGGGGGTGGGGGCGTAGTTCTGTTGCGGGGTGATGGTGTATTTGAAATCGAGTACGACGCCTTGCTGGCGCAGTTTTTCCAAGCCTTCCATCCAGTCGAGGCGTTGTTCGTCGCCGACAACCTTTTGCGCCAGCAGGGCGTTGTATTCGAGCGCATAGGTGGACATGTTTTCTTCGTCGTTGCGCGCGGCAAGCAGTTGAGCGCGCGCGTCGAAGAGCCGTTGTTGTGCAGCTTGGCGATCTTTGAGGGAGTGTTCCAGGTAACTGCTGCTCAAGGAAATTATGCCCGCACTCAGGGCGGTACTGAGCACAAATGTGCCCAGGCTCCATTTGAGTATTGGCAGGTCTTCCACGGAGAAAGTCATTCTTTCTGTCTCCAGATGATCTTTAGCGTGAACTGTGCGGAGTTGCCGTCGTTTTTTCGGGCCTCTCCGCTGATACTGCCTTTGGAGCTGAGATCCAGCGGCAGCTTCTGTGCAACAACAGTATACCCTTGTTGCGAAAGCGCTTGCTGGAAGCGGTCGAGGTAGCTGAGCGCTTGGCGGAGATCGCTGCCGAAGTTGGTGAGACTGCCTTCGAAAGTGATGACTTGTGCCGGATAGGGCGAGGGCGCAGCGTCCGCTGCGCTTGTTTTCCAGGCCAGTTTGTCAACTTTGATCTGGGTGAACTTGTTCAACACCAGTGTCAGGCCTTGAAGAAACTCTTCTGCCGGGGGGGTGTATTCGTTCAGCTTGCGGGTCAGCAAAACGGCGGTCTTCATGTCTGCGGCGGGCACGGTCGTGTTGGCGAATCCGTGCTGGATTTGCTGCATTTGCTGTCTGATGCGCTCGGTTTGAACGTTGAGCGGTTCGGTATCCTCAACATAATTTCGGCCCTGCCACAAAGCCATGCCGCTCCATAACGCGCTGACGGTAATTGCCGTCGCGGCAAGCCCGAACAGAAGACGGCGCAATTGCCACAACAAATAATAATGCGAGTGTTCCGAATTGGCGTAGTGGCTGCTTGGTGGATTGACGGCGAGCAGGTGCAGGAATATCGGGGTGGCGTCCGAATCGGAATAGCTGTGATTGGTTTTGAGGCGCTTACCCAGTTCCCGGATATCCAGGTAGGTGTAACGCAATTCGCTGCTACCCTCGAGGCGGGTTTGCAGCGCACCCCTGTCATGGGCATCGCAGATGACGTAAACGTCGAGCATTTCGCCGGGTGGAGGCAAGCTCAGACTCTTCAGGTACTGCTGGGTGCGCGGCGTTTCAGTCGCGACCGACTCGCTGAAGGTGCTGTTGGCGTTGATCGGGATCAGGCGCGAGAAGTGCAATCGTTTGTTGTTGAAATAGGTCTGCCGAAGTCCGGCATCTTTTTCCCACGATAACAACAGTACATGATCAGACGGGATGTCCTTGAGTAGCGGGGAGCTGATGTTAGGGAGCGAGTAGATGCCGACAAGTGGAATGTGGTTCGCCAGCACGGTATCCAGCCAGGGCGAGATGCGTTGCGGGTTGGTTAGTGCAGAGAACAGCATTTCGTCGTCGCGACGACCATCTTCCTGGCGGTGCAGCAAGGTGGCCTGACGGAAGGGGGTGTTGCGGTAGAACTGTTCGAATTTGCGTTCGCGCAGGTTCTTGCGAGCTGAGCCGGTCAGATGCGGAACGGTTTCCAGCCGGAAGTCTTCTTCGATGACGTCGACCAGCAGGTAAGCAGGGTGACGATGCTGCTTCAGGAAAGTGGAAAAATAGGCGCGCCCGTTGGCATCGTTTGAAAAATATTGCGATGCAGTCAGCTTGCCAGCGTGCCAGATCGTGGCATGAAAAGATTCGGCGCTGAGAAAAAGAAGGGTCTTTGCCATTTATATTTTCACCTTGCTGATGAGGTCGTAGATGGGCGAAAGCACTGACAGCATCACCCATCCCAGCAATAAGCCCAGGACGATGGTCATGGTAGGTTCAATCATTGCTTGCACTTTTTTGATCGCATCTTTCACGTCGCGGTCATAAAAGTAGCTGACGTTGAGCAGCGCCTGGTCGAGTTGCCCGGTGGCTTCGCCCACCTTCAGCATGCGCACTACCAGCGGCGGGAAGATGCCGGTATTCTGAAAACTCTGAGTCAGGTTCTTGCCCGACTCGATTTCCAGCATCACGTTTTGCAAACTGCGTCCAATGACTTGATTGTTGACCAGGTCGCGCGAGTTGGCAATGCAATCCAGAATGGAGATGCCCGAACCGTACATGATGGCAAAGGTGTTGGCGAAGCGCGCCAGGATAATCTTGCGCAGGATGGGGCCGGTCGGCCACACGTGCAGCTTGAAATTGTCCAGATGGTATTGCAAGCCGGGGTTGCTGATGAGTGCGGCCTTGAATACGCCGAACAGGACAAAGGGTGCCGCTATCAGTATGTACCAGTAATTTACGAAGAATTCGGAAGTCGCCAGCAGTATGCGGGTCTGAATCGGGATCTCCTGCCCCATGCCTTTGATGAAAGTGACCAATTGAGGAACCAGATAGATCATCAGGAAGAAGGTGATGCCCAATACGATGGTGCCGACAAATATCGGATAAATCATCATGGTCTTGGTTTGCGAGGCCATCTCATCCTGCCATTTGAGCGATTCGGTGAGATGCTTGAACACCTCGACGAGGCGTCCGCTTTCCTCCCCGGCGTGGGTCAGGGCGACAGTGATCTTGTCAAAAGCGTTAGGGTGTTCCGCCATCGCCTGCGAGAGTTTTTTGCCGCTTACGATGGATTCCACAATACTGGCGATGATCTCGCGGAAAGTGGGTTCTTCCATGGTGTCGCGCAGGTCGCCCAGGCATTCCAGCAGGGGTACGCCGGCACGCACCAGTTGTTCGAGATTGAAAAAGAAGGTGATGAGGTCGGGGCGTTTGATCCTGCTGCTGCCGAAGGAGATTTTGTCCTCTTCTTCCTTGGCGCTGACCAGGTCGAGTCCTGAACGTTTCAGACGCTGCTCAAGGTCGATCATGTTGGCAGCATCCTGCAGTCCCCTTGCAGTTTTGCCGACGCTGTCGATTGCCTTGTATGAATAGAGCGCCATGGGATGTCGTTACATCCGGTCGCTCAAGTCAACCACGCGCGAAACTTCGGCGATGGAGGTGACGCCTTGCAGGATGCGCCGGATGCCGTCCTGCGCCAGCGGGCGGAAGCCATGTTCCAGTGCGTTGTTTTTCAAATCGCGGATGCTGGCGCGACGCGCGATCAGATCGTCCATATCGCTGTCCAGTTTGAGGATCTCCATGATCGCCTGTCGTCCGGAGTAACCCTGGTGGTGACAAACATCGCAACCGGCTGCACGATAGATGGTGATGTTCTCGTCATGGCGTACGCCGAGCATTTTGCACTCGGAATGATCCGGGTGGTACGGGTATTTGCAGTGGCGGCACAGTATGCGCACCAGACGCTGGGCGAGAATGCCGATGATGTTGCCTGCCATGATGTCCGGCAGGATGCCGATGTCCAGCAGGCGCGGTATCGCGCCGATGGACGAATTGGTGTGCAGCGTTGAATACACCTGGTGACCGGTCATGGCTGCGCGGAACGCCATTTCGGCGGTCGGATGGTCGCGAATTTCACCAACCAGAATGATGTCCGGGTCCTGGCGCATCAGGGAGCGGATACCGCTGACGAAGTCCAGCTTCGCCGCTTCGTTCACCGAGCTTTGGCGGATCAGCGGGATGGGATATTCCACCGGGTCTTCCAACGTCATGATGTTCACCGACTCGGTGTTGACGTGGTTGAGTATCGAATACAAAGTGGTTGTTTTACCGCTACCCGTGGGGCCGGTTACCAGCACGATGCCTTCCGGCTTGGCGATGATGGCCTTGAGCGTATTGAGCGCGGCCTCGTCCAGGCCGATCTGGTTGATTTGGACGAGCCCCTTGAGCCGGTCCAGGATACGCAGCACCAGATTCTCGCCGTACGAAGTCGGGTGCGAGGCGACGCGGAAATCGATAGGGCGACCGGACAGTCGCAGCGAGATGCGGCCGTCTTGAGGAGCTCGCGTTTCGGCGATGTTCATGCCACTCATCACTTTCAGGCGCACCACCATGGCGGGCCAGAAGCTCTTGTGCAGGCTGCGTACTTGGCGCAACACGCCGTCGACGCGATAGCGGATGCGCAGGAAGCTGCTTTCCGGTTCGAAGTGGATGTCCGATGCGCCCTGCTGCACGGCCTCGGTGAGCAGCGCGTCGATCAGGCGCACCACCGGTTGGCTGAATTCGTTCACCCCCTGCTGCAGGTTCTGGTGATCCATCTCACCCGGTTCGATCTCGTGCAGGATGCCGTCGATGGACAGCTCGAAACCGTAGTACTGGTCGATGGCGCGCAGGATGTCCGATTCGCTGGCGAGCTGGGTGACCAGGCGGTATTCGTCGCGCAACAGCGCACGCACCTGGTCGAGCGCGATGATGTTGTCCGGGTCGGCGATTGCGATGGTCAGATTCTTGTTGGCGGCATCGACGGAGAGCGGCAGCAGGATATAGCGGCGCGCGATTTCCTTCGGCACCAGCGTGATGGCGGCCGGATCGACGAGAACATTGGTCAGGTCGACGCTTTCCTGTCCGAGATTTTCGGAAAGCACATCACGTATCGTCGCTTCGGACAAAAAGCCCAGACGTACCAGCAGCCGGCCTAGCGGCTGCGGGGTTTTGTTCTGCTCCTGGGTGGCGATGCGAAGTTGGTCTTCACTGATCACCCCCTTTGCTATCAGCAGGTGCCCGATGGGCTGCTGGGTCTGTTGTTGCGGTGCAGCCATCTTCTTCCTTAGTGGGAGGGGTTCAGTTCATTCAGACGTTGTTGCGCTTGCGCGTGGTCGAATCCGGAATTGTCGGCGGTATCGAGCTGCAACGCCTGTTGATAGTACTGTGCTGCGAGCTTGCGTTGACCCAAATGGTCCAGGCTCACTGCCAGATTGAACGTGAACTGGGCATTGGCCGGCTCTAGTGTGTGCGCACTGAAATATTCCTGTTGCGCTTCGCCCCAGTTCGATGTGTCAGCGTAATAGTTGCCTAGGGCAAAGTGCAAAGCTCCGGAACGTGGCTGATCAGCCAGCAATGATTTGAGTCGACTTTCAGTATTGCCCTCGTCCGGCGAGAAAGCCATCAATGCGGTCAACGCCATGGGATCGCGCGGGTTCAGTACCAGCAACTGACGATAGTAGTTTTGTGCAGTCTCGTCTTGCCCCTGCTGTTGAGCGATCGCCGCCAGACCAAGCAGAGCGTCTCGATTGTGTGCATCATTGCCTAATACTTGGCGATAACCCTGCGCGGCAGTGACATAGTCGCCGCGCTGATAGGCCTGGTAGGCATTTAGCAAGGCCGGTGTGGCAGTATCTGTCTCAACCTTGCGCTGGATGGCGACGCCCGACCCGGTGCGTTGGCTGCGAGGGCTGCTCGAGTTTGCCTTGTTGCGAGGTGTGTCGAAATCTTCGTTTCGTGCCGTGACCAGAGGTTGTGCGGGTTGTACTGGCTGTGAAGGTGCTGAACTTTCCAACGGCGGGATAGACGGAACCAGTGCCGGAGGTGCAGCCTTGAATGGCACTACGGATGGCGGCGGAACGGTGCGCTGTGCTACATATTGCGCCGGTGGTTGTATCTGCAGCCATACGTAATAACCGTATACCGAACCGAACAACAGCGCGATCAACAAGGTCGTGGGAACCAGGCCCAACTTCCACTGAAAACCCGCTGGTTTTTTTTTCTTGGCTGCAAACATGGTTTCCCCTGCGGTTCTCGACGATGCAGTGGTTGATGCCGACGCTGTACGCGATGAAGACGTCTCTTCCAGCGTCAGGTTGGAAAGTCCGGTGCCTTGCTGCTGGTTATCGCCGGACTTTTTCAGCGCGTCGAGTAACAGACTCATGGCTTCCGCTTCTCGCTTTCAGGCTTGAGATAATTCGCGTCCGGCAGGTTGTTGCGGTAAGAGCTGAAATCGCCTTCCAGACTGGCGTCCTTGATGACTACCGGGCGCAGGAAAATCACCAGTTCGGTCTTGGTCTTGGTGTCGTTGCGGCTCTTGAACAGGTTGCCGGCGACGGGGATATCTCCCAGCAGCGGGACGCTGTCGGATATGTTGTTGATTTCGTCCTGCATCAAGCCACCCAGCACGGCGACCTGCCCGCTGCTGATGCGAATAATGGATTCCATTTCGCGCGTGCGGATTTCCGGTACCTGGTTTACGACGGCCTTGATGCCGCAGGTGGTATTGGTTCCGCACGGGTAAGCCAGATTCGGGTTGGGGTCGTTCACATATCCGATGATGCGCGTGATGGTCGGACGCACGTTGATGGTCACATAGTCGGCGTCGTTGATTTCGGGCGTGACGTTCATGGTGAAACCGACCGCGACCGGAATGGCAGTGGTCGTATAGTTGACGATCGCGTTGCTGAGGGCGGTGGCCGGCGTGATTTGCGAGCTGATCGAGAAATAAACCTTGTTATCCACCACCTTGAGCGTTGCGGTTTGATTGTTCATCACGCTCAGCTTGGGGCTGGAAAGCACTTTCACATCACCGAACGTGTCGAGCAGGGAAACGCTGGAACTCAGATCGCCTAACTTGCTTGTCGGGTTGGCGTATTTGAGGACGAGCAGTTTGGACGTCGTAGTGGAAGTGGGAAGTCCAGCTGTTCCCGATTGGGTTACCGAAAAGCCTTTGGCGCCCTGCGCCAGGGCCGACCAGTCGATACCCTGCTGGTAATTGTCACTCAGCGTGACTTCGGCGATGGTCGCTTCGATCAGCACCTGGCGACGAGCCGTATTCATGACCCTGTCGATGAATTCCTGAATCTTCGCGTGCTGACGCCCGGTGGCCCGAACGAGCAATACGCCGGTTTCCTTGTTGGCGTTGACGTTCACTGCGGGTTCATATTTTGCGATTTGCTGCACGGTCGAAGACTGGCTGGCAACATCTTCATTTCCTTTGCCCGAGACTCCGTCGCCAGTTTTGCCGGATTGACCTTTGCCGTTGTTGGCGTTGGAGGTAGAAGGGTTGCCACTGGTTTCGGAAGCACTGCCCGTGCCTCTGGCCGAGGCAGCCAGTTCATTACGGCGTTCGATTCTTTCCGTGTATCTGATCCGGTCGTCATCAGCGAGAATCGCTTTGACGTTGTCGACCAGACTATTCATCAAATCGTTTTTTGTATCGCTGGTTATTGCGGTCGAGGCAGTATTCCCTCCTGCCGTTGTTGTTCCTGCGGCACCCCCCCCGATTTGGCTGGACGTGAAAATCTTGCTGGATACCGTACGCGACATGTTGATGAAATCAATCTTGTACGTTTTCAGATAAGGCTTATCCGCTTCCACAAACAGGTTGCCATTCTCCATCGAGTAGCGCATATCGACTTGCCTGGAAATACGATCCAGAATTTGTGGCAAGGTTTGGTCGATGGCGTTCAACGTGACTACGCCCTCGATTCCGGGACCGATATCAATATTGATTTTGGCGTCGCGCGCCAGTGCGAACAGTATTTCGCGT
>CAYOJU010000065.1:0-16065 GCA_964404355.1 uncultured Sideroxydans sp.
GAGCATCGGGTTGTGAACATCGATCTCACCGGGTTTGGCGGCTCGGCGCTGACCGATGCCAACATTGCCGTACCGGAGCATGCCAGTAGCGGTATTCCCATCACCTACGTTCCCGCACGCAACACGATCATGTTGTCACTGGCCCTGGCGTGGGCAGAAGTGTTGCATGCGCAAGACATTTTCATTGGTGTGAACGCGGTGGATTATTCGGGTTATCCCGATTGCCGTCCGGAGTACGTCGCGGCGTTCGAGCGCATGGCGAATCTGGCGACACAGGCGGCAGTAGAAGGCAAACCGCTGACCTTGCACGCGCCGCTGTTGCATCTGACCAAAGCTGAAATCATTCAACAGGGGGGGCAGTTGGGAGTGGATTACGCGCTGACCGTGTCCTGCTATCAGGCTGACGAGCAAGGCCGCGCCTGCGGCCGCTGCGATTCGTGCCGTTTGCGCCGGGAGGGATTTCAATCGGCCGGAGTGCCAGATTCCACGCGCTATCGCAGTGAATGAGCCCCGTGCCCGCTCGTTTGACAGTCGAGGTCAAACCCGTATAATGCGCGCTCCTTTGAGGAGGGGTCGGTAGCTCAGTCGGTAGAGCAGCGGACTTTTAATCCGTTGGTCGCGAGTTCGAATCTCGCCCGACCCACCAGTTTCACCGCCGCTTTAGCTCAGTTGGTAGAGCAACCGCCTTGTAAGCGGTAGGTCGACAGTTCGAGTCCGTCAAGCGGCACCAATAAAACAAAAAGGCTTGCATTTCTGCAAGCCTTTTTGCTTTTTCCTACTGAATTTATGCAGTGCCGAACTTGGCTTCGACGATCACGCCGATTTCCTTGAGGAACGGTGTGGGCAGGATACCGCCCGCGCAAACAATGATCGCCTGGTTGGGAATAATAATCATTTTTCCTTCCTGTTCAAGCGCGACTCTGTCTTTTTCGACCAGTTTTACGTTCGATTTCAGGCGCACAGTAAGCATTTTTCTGTCTGTCATTTCCTTCAGGCGTTCGCGGTTCTTCGGTTTGCCGCGTCCGAAGGCTTCGCTACGGTAAGAGAGCGTAACGGTTGTGCCGGGCTGCTCGGCGATGGCCATGGCGGCTTCCAATGCACTGTCGCCGCCGCCCACCACCAATACATGCATATTCTTGTATTGCTCGGGTTCGATCAGGCGGTACACGACTTTCGGCAAATCTTCGCCGGGAACGCCCAGTTTGCGCGGTGTGCCGCGGCGACCAATGGCGAGCAGAACCGCGCGGGTTTGGTAAGACCCCTTGGACGTTTTGACGATGAAGCCGTTGCCGGTTTGGGTGATATTCTCCATGCGCTCGTTGTAATTCAGTTTCAATCCTGTTCTCTGGATGATGCCCTGCCAGAATTCAAGCAGTTTTTCCTTGCTGACTTCCTTGAACTGTACGCTCCCGACCATCGGCAGCTTGACTGGTGCAGTCATGACGATCTTGTTGCGCGGGTATTGGAAGATGGCGCCACCTAGTGCTTCTTCCTGTTCGATGGTGACATAGCGCAATTTCTTTTCGGTCGCGCTAAGTGTTGCTCCCAGACCGGCAGGTCCTGTGCCGATAATAACCACGTCATAGGGATTATTGCTGCCCTTGAGTTTGGCGATGGATTCCATTGCCTGAACGCCCTGGGTTGCTGCCTTGCGGATCAGGCCCATGCCGCCAAGTTCACCTGCGATGAAGATGCCGGGCACATTGGTCTCGAAGTTGGGTTTCACCACCGGGATGTCCATGCCGCGTTTTGCGGTGCCAAATACCAGCTTGATTGCATCGTGTGGGCAGGCTGCGGCACAAACTCCATGGCCGATGCAGTGGGTCGGGTTGATCAATACCGCCTTGCCTTTGATCATGCCGATCGCATTTTCCGGGCAAGCGGTAATGCAACTGCCTGCTCCCATACATATTACGGGGTTGATTTCAGGGTGCAAGGATGGGGGCTCGGTCAAACCGGCCTCGATGTTTTCAGATAACAATTCGACTGCTGCTGTCTCATGCTTGTATCGACCACGCAGGTAGAAAAATACAATCAGCGCGAGAGGGGCCAGATAGATTGCAAAGGATTCGATGTTCATTGGGTTCGGGAAAAATTAATGGAGAATCGGAAATTTAGTACATCTTCATCTGCCGCCACAAAGCCGGAAAACTGAGAGAAGCGGACATTCTATGTCGGGAATGCGTGGTGTGACAATTTGAAGTTGATGTTTGTTCAATTGGCTCGAAGTGCGCTTCAGGATCTCGGTAATAACGGCAATTGCATGCAAAGTTAACCTTATTATTTATAAGGCTATATTTGAAAATTGTCAGCTTATGTCAGGTTAAATCAGACAGGAGATAAGTATGATACGGGTGGCAGGAACTCCGTAGTTATTCTCCGGTCGGATTCAGCTAGTGAATACTGTTGTAGGCAGCAGTGTTTATGCGGCGTAGTGCAACTGACCAGAAGCAGATTAATGGTGATGGGTTGGCAGTTGCATCCGCTTTCATCCGAACGGGGCAATTATTATGATTTTGAAGGACTGAATGAGGACTCAAACGCAATCGGAACATTTGCACTGGATGCTGTTCATCAGCATTGTCGGCGTCATTACGTTTGGTGGTTACTTTGTGTTGTTTCCACAAACGCTTTTCAAACCGGGTGAGCAGCTTTTTGATCTGGGTTACAACCTCGGTTTGGCGGGCGGCGTGATGATGCTGGTACTGCTACTTTATCCTTTGCGCAAGCGCTTCAGAATTTTCGATAATATTGGTGCGCTGCCGTCATGGTTCAAGTGGCATATGGTGTTGGGGATTCTGGGTCCGATGACCATTATTTTCCATTCCACTTATCACGTTTACATCCCTTACTTTCACCCTTTGGGCTCTCCGAATGCAGCCGTTGCAATGTTATGCATGCTGCTGGTGTCAGGAAGCGGGACATTTGGCCGCTTCTTCTATACCAAGATTCACCACGGATTGTATGGACGTCAAACCACGATGAACGAGATGAAGGCCGAATTGGAGCAATCCGGTGACGTAAAATCCCTGTTCAGTTTTGCTCCCGGCATTGAAAAGGAACTGGAAGATTTTCGTGCTCGTGCCGATGTGTACGCCGACAAGTCGGGCGTTGGCTACGTCAATTTCATCGCTGTAGGTTTTCAAACGGCGTTGCTGTCCAGATCACTATCCAAACAATTGCATCGCATCATGCACGTGCAGGCGAAGGAGAATCAATTCTCTGCGGAGCAACGTCATGCTATGGAAAAATTGTTTCGGGAGTACCGCGACAAGATTTCCGCTTACTTGAATGCAGTTCGGAATGCGGCCCAGTTCCATACCTATGAGCGTTTGTTCTCGTGGTGGCATATTTTCCACATCCCGCTGGTCTATATGATGGTGTTCAGCGCGGTTTACCATGTGTATGCAGTTCATGCCTATTGATTTCCGAATGCAAAACATGAAGATATTTATTCATACGCTCGCCCTGGCGAGCTTGTTTTTTGTGTACCCCATGCAGGCACAGGCAAACAAATTGCTGATGCCGGGCGAGGTCATCAAGGGACATGCCAAGGAAGAAGAAAACTGCGAGAAGTGCCACAAGAAATTCGACAAGGCCGCGCAATCCGCCCTGTGCGCCGATTGCCACAAAGATATTGGCAAGGACATTGAAGGGAAGAAGGGTTACCACGGACGTCTTGAGGCAGGCAAGGAATGCAAGGAATGCCACCCCGATCACAAGGGGCGCGATGCCAAGGTCGCCGAATTCGATCATGCCAAGTTCGACCATAACAAAACCGATTACCCGCTAAAGGGCGGTCACCTGAAAGAAAAGGTGAAGTGCACCGACTGCCACAAGGCGGACAGGAAATATCGCGAGGCACCCAGCTATTGCAACGATTGCCACAAGAAGGACGACAAGCACAAGGGCGGCTTGGGAACAGACTGTGCAAAATGCCACAGCGAAAAAGACTGGAAGACGACCGAATTTAATCACGACAAGACCAAGTTCAAATTGACGGGCAAGCACGTCGATGTGAAGTGCGACAAATGTCATGCCGACAACAAGTTCAAGGACACTCCTCTGGAGTGCAAGTCATGCCACAAGAAGGATGACGACAAGGCACACAAGGGCAAGCTCGGTCCGAAGTGCGAGTCTTGTCACACTGCGAAGGACTGGAAGGATGTCCTGTTTAATCACGACAAGACCAAGTATCCGCTGCTGGGCAAGCACAAGGACGTGAAATGCGACAAGTGTCACATCGACAAGAAGTACAAGGACACGCCCAAGGTGTGCAACGCTTGCCACAAGAAGGATGACGAAAAGGCACACAAGAATAAATTCGGGACCAAATGCGAGACCTGCCACACCGAGAAGGACTGGAAGGAAACCACATTCGACCACGACAAGACCAAATTCAGGTTGTTGGGCAAGCACAAGAAAGCCAAGTGCGATACATGCCACAAGGGTGATCTGTACAAGGACAAGATCAAGGATTGGGACTGTGCTTCTTGTCACAAGAAAGAGGATGACAAGGCGCACAAGGGGAACTTCGGTCCGAAGTGCGAGTCTTGCCACGTGGAGACGGATTGGAAAGAGATCGAATTCAATCACGACAAGACCAAATATCCGTTGCTGGGCAAGCACAAGAAGGCGAAGTGCACGAGCTGCCACAAGGGTGATTTGTACAAGGATAAGTTGAAGGCCGATTGTCTCTCGTGCCACGAGAAGGACGACAAGCACAAAGGACAGGAAGGCAAAAAGTGCGAGACTTGCCATAGTGAAGAGTCTTGGAACAAGACCACCTTTAACCACAGCAAGATGTCGACCTTCCCACTGCTCGGACGGCACATGCTGGTAGAGTGCAAGAAGTGTCACGCAGCCGCGACGTTCAAGGATGCCAAGTCAGATTGCTGGTCGTGCCACGAAAAAGATGATGTCCATAAACGCAAGCTGAGTACCGAATGCCAGACTTGCCACAATACGCGCAACTGGAAAGCGTGGGACTTCGATCACAACAAGACCAATTTCAGATTGGACGGGGCGCACAAGAAGATCGGCTCCAATTGTTATGCCTGCCACATGAAGCCAATGGACAAGAAGGTGTTGGCGTCCACGGCTTGTGGCAGTTGCCATGACAAGGACGATGTGCACAACGGCAACTTCGGCGACCGTTGCGAACGTTGTCACGAAGGCAATGACTGGAAACAGATAAAAATAGGTGTGGTAACCACGCAGAAGAAGAAATAAGCAGCAGTGCGCGTGGCGGGAATAGTCAATCAAGGGAGATGAATCATGCAACGACTGGGACGAGTTGTCGGCAACATGCTTGCCGTGATGTTAGCCGTGTTTTCAATACACGCGATGGCCGATGCGCAACTGGCCGGGCGCGATTTCAATCACTCGGCCACCGGCTTCCCGCTTACCGGCGGGCATGCCACGGCGGCTTGTGAAACCTGTCACGTCGCCGGCGTATTCAAAGGCACGGCGAAGACTTGCGACGGGTGTCATGCGCTGGGCAAACGTGTTGTGGCCACGCCTATGCCAACCACTCACATCGTGACTGACGCACCTTGCGATTCCTGTCACTTCAACGCCTCCACTTTCCTGGGGGCTCGCTTCAACCACGGTACCGCACTGCCGGGGCAATGCAGAAACTGTCATAACGGCAGACAAAGCATGGGCAAACCGGCAAGCCACAGCGCCGGCAACAAGGCAACCAATTCCTGCGATCAATGCCATCGATCCTTCACCTGGTTTCAGGCGAGCTGGAATCACAGCGGAGTAGCTATTGGTGGTCGTACTTGTGCGACTGGTTCGGGTTGCCATGGGGATGCCGCTAACCAATACACCGCTGCGAAAGCAGTATCACCGGTAAATCACAACAGTTATACCGACACGAACTCCCAGGCGTGCGACGTTTGCCATGTCAGCTTCGTAATATGGACTGCCACTATGCATGAGCCGCAAACCGGGACATGCAGCAGCTGCCACAATGCGAGCAGAGCGATGGGGCCGCCCGCAAGCCATAGCAGTTTTGTCGGTTGGGGAAATCCAACAGAGTGCAGTCAGTGCCACACATCTACGGTCAGCTGGTTAGGGGCACTGGGGGCAATGCCTTCCAATCATATCCCTGCATCCACTTGGGTGCCCGGAGCGACTTGTACCAATTGCCATCCGTCTCCATCCACTTGGCTGACCGGAGCGGGCCTGCATGCCTTTGTTTCCCAAGTTTGCAAGACTTGCCATGATAGCGGGACCTCCCCTGCGTATCTTGGAGTTACTGGGAGAGTAACGATGGGTAACGGTCATCATAATTCTAACAGTGCTACCCAGGATTGCATTTCCTGCCATACAAAAAGCTATAACAAGTGGGGTGGCGCGGGCTGATCAATTGAAAGGCCGCGCGAATGATGTTCGCGCGGTTTTTCTTTCCTGAGAACAAATATTCAAAATTCCATCTATTCACTTGGATGGCAGGATATTCAAAGCAATAATCAGATTGGAGTGGGGCGATGATGACTCGCAAAGTAATTTTGAGGCTGCATCAAGTTTTTATTGGACAGATGTTATTGTTTGCAATCTCATCCGGCGTGCTTGCGCAGCCACTGGATGACGTGAGCCTGGAGTTTCAGAGTCAGGGCGTCGTGGCCACTATTCATCTGACCGGGCCGGTGCAGTACCTGAACCATTTCCCGGCAAGCCATGGCAAGACGCTGGAAATCTATTACGACCGCGTGAAAGATGCGACGAGCAATGAGGCTTGGGTGGACAACGAAACGCGCAAATCGCCGCCTTCCCGGCTCATCCCGGGCTTTACGGTGACCACGCGCGATCAATCGACCAAACCGAAAGTGGTGATCGAATTCTCGCGCGAGGCGGAATTTAGCGTCGCGACAGGCAAGGATAATCGCAGCCTGTTGATTACCATCCGGCCGGATAGACAACCAGTGAGCGATGAGCCGCTGCCTTTTCTGCCGACGATCAAGCCGGAAGCCAAGCCCGCAGCCGCTGTGACTTTGAAGCCGGAAGAGGCTGCGGCAGCAGAAGTCAATCAGCAGGCACGCGCCCTGATGGTGCAGGGGCGTGATGCGCTGGCGGCCAGGAAAAATGATGATGCTGTAGATGCGCTGAACAAGCTGTTGCTGTTGCCGCCCAACGATTACACGCAGGACGGACAGGAATGGATTGGCGTGGCACGCGAGCGTGCCGGGCAGCCCGACAAGGCGAAGGTCGAGTATGACCTGTATCTGAGGCTTTTCCCGGAAGGTGCCGGTGCAGCTCGTGTGGCGCAACGTCTGGAAGGCTTGTCCGGGTTGGATAGAAATGGCAAGCCGATGGCTGTTCTTGCGGAGAGGAAACAGGCTCCAACCATGATGACTTTTGGCAGCGTCTCTTCGCGTTATTACTTCAGCCACACCAAGCTCGATGCGACCAGCACATTCAACGGATCGTCAACGACGGATTCGCTGTCGCTCACCGACCAATCCATGCTCATCACTAGCGTGGATGTTTCCGAACGTTACAGGACCGAAACCTATGATAGTCGTCTCGTGTTCCGCGATACCGAAGCCCATAGTTTTCTAACCACTCAACCCAGCCAGAACCGGGTAAATGCAGCCTACGGCGAAATCAAGGGACGGTCGGCGAACTACCTGCTGCGTGCGGGGAGGCAGTCTCCCACGGGGGGAGGGGTGCTGGGACGCTTCGACGGTTTGGCCGGGTCTATTGGCGATGCGCAGGATATGCGCGTGAATGCCGTGGGGGGATCATTGCAGGACTATTCGCAAGGCAGTAACCCGAAGTTCTTTGGTGCCAGTGTGGACAGGGGTGGGTTCTCGTTATACGGCATCAATCAAACGCTGGAAGGCATTCAGGACCGCCGTGCCGTGGGTGCCGAATACCGCTATTTCGATGACAAGAAAAATGCTTTCGGATTGCTGGACTACGACACTTATTTCAAGAAGCTGAACGCGGTTCAGTTGATGGGAATGGTTAAAGGGTTATCCGTATTGCCCAATAATGCCATGCTGAATTTCATGGTTGATCATCGCAAGACGCCTTCATTGAGTATTCGCAATGCCCTGAACGGTGCGACCACGTCCTCGGTCAATGATCTGCTGCAAGCCACGTCGGCCAGCACCTTGCGCGATCTTGCGCTGGTCCGCACCGCAACTTCCAATATGGGGCAGATCGGCATCTCGCTCCCCTACCATGACAAATGGCAGGTGGGCGGCGATTTCCGTGTGACCAACACATCAGGCATGCCCGCCAGTGGCCAGACCATAGATAGCACGACTGGCTTGCCGACAAATCAATGTACTGGCGCTCAAACAGTTCAGGGTTGTATTCAGGCCAACCCTGGGCCGGGACTGCAAAAAAGTGTGACTGGGCAGGTCATTGGTAGTGGTCTGTACAAGCAGGGAGATATCTGGTCCGGGAGTATCACTTTAAGTTCGGGCAGCCAGGCGAACGGGCATTCCTTTTTCTTCTTCAACCATACTCAGGTTAGCAGCCTGTGGATGATGGATGCGACGTTCTCATGGTCCGGCTATAAGGACCAGTTTGGTGGCAAGACGACGCAAATCATGCCGATGCTGCGCGGCTCTTACCGTTTCAGGGAGCGCTTCACCTTTGATGCGGACTGTGGCTACCAGAATTCCACGTATGACGGCCCGCAGATGACTACCAAAACCCAGCGTCTCTTTATGTCGGGAGGACTGCGCTGGGATTTCTAAATTAGTTGATGTAGAGCAAATTGATGGGGGTGTCGGACGAGGTTCTGGCGCCCCCGTTTTATCCTGGGTAATCCATCCTGAAAGTAAGTCTATTGCGGGAGCAAGCGTAATGACGGCGCTCAGGACAGGCCTGTCGGCGAAGATGTTCGTTAAATTCGCAAGCAAGCTCGCCCCGGCAAGGATAGAGATTTCAAATAAAGAATCCGGGATTAATGAAATTCCAGCACATTTTTGCTCATGGTCTGGTAAATTTCGCCTTTCCTAAAACAGGAGTAATCATGAAAATACACGAATATCAGGGAAAAGAAATACTGCGCGAGTTCGGTGTACCGACGCCGCGCGGAGTGGCATGCTTCAGCGTAGAGGAAGCGGTTGCAGCAGCGCAGCAATTGGGCGGTAAAGTATGGGTGGTCAAAGCACAGATTCATGCAGGCGGTCGCGGCAAGGGCGGCGGCGTGAAAGTGGCCAAGTCGCTGGACGAAGTGCGCCAGTTTGCGGGCCAGATTCTCGGCATGCAGTTGGTGACACACCAGACCGGTCCGGAAGGCCAGAAGGTGCGGCGCCTGCTGATTGAGGAAGGCGCGCAGATCGTCAAGGAATTGTATGTTGGCATGGTGGTGGATCGTGCATCGCAGCGCGTTGCCCTGCTGGCCAGCAGCGAGGGTGGCATGGAGATCGAAGAGGTCGCCAAGCACTCGCCCGAAAAGATTCGCACGGTGCGTATCGACCCCGTCACCGGCCTGACCGACGCCGAGGGCGCAGAAGTGGCACGTTCCATCGGTATTCCCGATGTGGCGAATGCCGAGGCGGTCAAGGTGTTGCAAGGTCTGTATAAAGCGTTTGTTGCGAAAGACGCGATGCTGGCGGAAATCAATCCTTTGATCATCACGGCGGATAACCGCGTGGTGGCACTGGATGCGAAGTTCAACTTCGATTCCAATGCGTTGTATCGCCGTCCCGAGATCGTGGCTTACCGCGATCTGGACGAAGAAGATCCGGCCGAGATCGAGGCATCCAAGTTCGACCTGAGCTACATCCAGCTCGACGGCAATATCGGCTGTCTGGTGAATGGCGCAGGTTTGGCTATGGCGACCATGGACATCATCAAGTTGTACGGCGGCAGCCCGGCCAACTTCCTGGACGTAGGCGGTGGTGCGAACAAGGAAAAGGTTACCGAAGCGTTCAAGCTGATGCTGAAGAATCCGTCGCTCAAGGCGATTCTGGTCAACATCTTCGGCGGCATCATGAAGTGCGACGTGATTGCGGAAGGCGTGGTTGCGGCAGCGCGCGAAGTGCATCTCAACGTGCCTCTGGTGGTACGTCTGGAAGGCACCAACGTGGAACTGGGCAAAAAGATTCTGGCCGAATCCGGCCTGCCCATCATCTCCGGTAACGATATGGCGGACGCGGCACAAAAAGTCGTTGCAGCCGCGAAAGGTAAATAACATGTCCATTCTCATCAACAAAAACACCAAAGTCATTACCCAGGGCATGACCGGCAAGGTCGGCCAGTTCCATACCTTCCATTGCAAAAGCTATGCGAATGGGGCGAATTGTTTCGTTGCAGGCGTGAATCCGAAAAAGGCCGGCGAAGAATTTGACGGCATTCCGGTTTACGCGTCGGTTCTTGACGCGAAGAAGGCAACGGGCGCAACGGTTTCCGTCATTTATGTGCCACCCTCGGGAGCGGCAGCGGCGATTGACGAAGCAGTGGAAGCCGATCTGGATCTGGTGATCTGCATCACCGAGGGTATTCCCGTGCACGACATGCTGAAGACGCGCTACAAGATGCAAGGCAAGCGCACGATCCTGATCGGACCGAACTGTCCCGGCCTGATCACACCGGACGAAATCAAGATCGGCATCATGCCCGGCCATATTCACAAGAAGGGTCGTATCGGCGTGGTATCGCGTTCCGGTACGCTGACTTATGAGGCTGTCGGGCAACTCAGCGCGCTGGGCTATGGCCAATCGTCCTGTGTGGGTATCGGCGGCGACCCCATCAACGGCATGAAGCACATCGACGTGATGCGTCTGTTCAACGACGATCCGGAAACCGATGCAGTGATCATGGTTGGCGAAATCGGCGGAACCGACGAAGAAGAATGCGCACGCTGGATCAAGGACAACATGAAGAAACCCGTGGTCGGCTTCATCGCGGGCGTTACGGCTCCGGAAGGCAAGCGCATGGGCCATGCGGGCGCGATCATTTCCGGCGGTCAGGGCGGTGCCAATGAAAAGCTGGCAGTCATGGAAGAAAGCGGCATTCACATTACGCGCAATCCGGCTGAAATGGGTCGCACGATGCAGAAGGTGTTGAAAGGCTAAAAACGGGAAGGGGGAAGGGCGGAGTTTTTTCCCTTGAGCACCGTAGGTGCGATCCCTTCTCCCTTTACCCTTCCCTGTTTTGAAGGGATTCCATGCTGGAAATGCTAAGTTCCGCCCAGTTCTGGGTGGATGTGTTCAAGATCATCATGATCGATTTGCTGCTGTCCGGCGACAATGCGGTAGTGATTGCGCTTGCGTGTCGCAACCTGCCTCTGGATCAGCGCAAAAAAGGTATTTTCTACGGGGTGATTGGCGCAATCGTCTTGCGCGTCATGTTGACCTTCTTTGCCGTCAATCTCCTGTCATTGCCGTACCTCAAACTGGTTGGTGCGTTGTTGCTGATCTGGATCGGCATCAAGTTGATCCTGCCGGAGGAAGAGGAGCACAGCGAGGGCAACGTCAAGGCTGACACCCACCTTTGGGGTGCGGTGAAAACCATCATCATTGCCGACTTCGTAATGAGCCTGGATAACGTGCTGGGTGTAGCAGCGGCGGCTCACGGCAATGCGTGGCTATTGATATTCGGTCTGTTGGTCAGCATCCCGCTGATCGCCTGGAGCAGCCAATTGGTATTGAAGCTGATCGACCGCTTTCCAGTCATCATCTACGCTGGCGGGGCCCTGCTGGGATATGTGGCGGGAGAAATGCTGGTCAGTGAGTCGTTGTTCAAGTCACTACTGGAAACGCAACATGCCTTGCATTGGATGATTCCTTTGTTATGTGCGGTGCTGGTGTTGGTGCTGGGCAAGTGGCTGGCGCTACGTATGGCGCGGACCGCGAGAGCGGTGGATCTGCTGGATGTCCATGTACCTGCCGCACGCGACAAATCCTGAACGGAGCCCGATGATGAAAATACTGATCCCGATAGATGGTTCCGATGCCGCCAATCGCGCGGTAGATCATGTGATCGCCAGTACCACTTGGCTTAAAGAAGCTCCGCAAGTGTGTCTGCTGAACGTGCAATGGAAGCTGGCTTCCGGCAATGTGAAGCTGTTTATCAATAAGGACACGGTCAATGATTACTACCGCGAACAGGGCATGGCTGCGTTGACCGAGGCGCGAGCCAAGCTGGACAAGGCCGGCTTGGCTTATAGTTACCACATCAGCGTGGGGATGCCGGCCGACGCTATCGTGCAATATGCCGAAGAGCAGAAAATGGATCAGATCGTGATGAGCGCGCACGGGGAAGGGAAGTTGTCCACATTATTGCTGGGGTCGGTGGTCAGCAAGGTGGCACATCTGGCAAAAATGCCGATGTTGCTAGTCAAGTGAAACGGCTGATAAATCAAACAGGTATGGTTTGAGCTTGAAAATTGTTTTAGTATTCATCCTGTAGACTCAGGGAAAGTGTAAAAACGGGCATGGCGAATATGAGAAAAACATTCTGGAAAGCCGACTGGTTCACAGCCTTGCTGGTTGCTTTGTTGTTCCTGTTTATTGCCCCCGGCGATTTGATTCAAAGCCTTGAGCGCAAGGCATACGATTGGGGTGTGCGCTCCTCCTCGCGTGTTCCCAGCGACAGAATCGCCGTTATTGCCATTGACGATCAGAGTATAGCCAACCTTGGACGCTGGCCATGGCCGCGCGCGATTCAAGGCCAGATGCTGGATATTCTTGCCCAGGGGCATGCCAAGGTGGTCGGCAACACCGTTTTCTTTTCCGAGCCGCAAGTCGATGCCGGCCTCGACTACATCAACAAGATCGGCGCAATTCTCGCCAACTCCTCCCTGAAACGCAGCAACCCGTCCGAATGGGCGCAGCTGGATGCGTTGATGCAGGACGCGCTGCTGCATCTGGATAACGATCAGAAACTTGCGGAAAGCATGCTCAAGGCCAACGATGTGCTGCTGGCTATGTACTTTGAACTGGGAGAGCCGCAAGGCAAGCCGGATAGCCCGTTGCCTGATTACGTTCTGAAGAACGGCCTGACCAATATTCAGGGAGGCGAAGATTCGCCGCTGCCCATCCCGACGCTGAAAGCACAGCCTCCTATCCCGTTGCTGGGCGAAAAGGCGCTGGCCATCGGCCACTTGAGTTCCGAGCTGGATGTGGATGGCGGTATGCGCACGGAACCGCTGGTGATCGGCTATTTCGACCAGTATTATCCTTCGCTGTCGCTGATGTTGGCCGCCAAGAGCCTGAACCTCGATGCAAAAGACATCAAAGTCGTACTGGGCCAGGGCGTCAAGCTGGGCAATCTGAATATAGCCACCGATCCTGCGTTACGCATGCATACTTTTTTCTACGGCGACCATGACGGCAAACCCGCATTCCCGGTGGATTCGTTCTACGATGTGTTGAGCGGCAAGATTCCCGCGGACAAATATCGCGACAAGATCGTGCTGATCGGGGCCACTGCTGCCGGGGTGGGAGCATCGCAGGTGACACCCATTTCCGCCTCAACATCGCCGGTGTTGTCGCTGGCGCATTCGGTCTCCAGCATTCTCAAGCAGGACTACTTCGTCGTTCCGAGTTGGGGTTTCTGGGCCGAGAGCGGCGTTTTCCTCGCCGTCTCGCTATATCTGATCCTGTTGCTGCCGCGTCTGAGCGCGGGTCTGGCTGCCGCCGTGACCGGAGGCTTGTTCGTTCTGCTGCTGGCGGTTCACTATATTCTGATGACGACACAGGCAATGTGGCTGCAACTGATGTTGCCTGCATCCCTGTTGCTGGTCGGTCATTTGCTGCTGACTACCAAGCGCTTCCTGCTGACAGAGAAGGGCAAGATCAAATCCGATGCGGATTCCGCCGAGAGCAATCGCATGCTGGGTCTGGCGTTCCAGGGACAGGGCCAACTGGACATGGCCTTCGACAAATTCCGCAAAGTGCCGCTGGACGACAGTTTGATGGATGTACTGTACAACCTGGGACTGGATTTCGAGCGCAAGCGCCAGTTCAACAAGGCCGAATCCGTGTTCAATTACATGGCCGATCACAATCCCAAATTCCGCGATCTGGAAGCGCGTACGGCGCAATCCCGAGCCATGGCGGACACCATTATTCTCGGCAGTTCGTCCGGCCGTAGCAATGACAGTACCATGAAGCTGGATCAGGCGAATGTGGCCAAACCGATGCTGGGTCGTTATCAGATCGAGAAAGAGTTGGGCAAGGGCGCGATGGGCGTGGTGTATCTGGGTAAAGACCCGAAGATCAGCCGCGTTGTGGCGATCAAGACCATGGCACTGGCGCAGGAATTTGAGGCGGACGAACTGGAAGATGTCAAAGCCCGCTTCTTCCGCGAAGCCGAAACGGCAGGACGCCTGAACCATCCCAACATCGTCACCATGTACGATGCGGGCGAAGAGCACGACCTCGCCTACATTGCCATGGAATTCCTCAAGGGCAAGGATTTGACCGGTTATACCAAGCAGCCCAATTTGCTACCGCTGCCCAAGGTGCTGAGCATCGTTGCCCGTGTAGCGGACGCGCTGAGCTACGCGCATAGCCTGAATGTGGTACATCGTGACATCAAACCTGCAAACATCATGTACGACCCGGACAGCGATACTGTGAAAGTCACCGACTTCGGTATCGCGCGTATCACCGATTCCTCCAAAACCAAGACCGGCATGGTACTTGGCACGCCTTCCTATATGTCGCCGGAGCAGTTGTCCGGCATCAAGATAGAAGGGCATTCCGACTTGTTCTCGTTGGGTGTGAGCCTGTACCAACTGGCGTGTGGTAAGCTGCCGTTCGAGGGAGACTCAATGGCGCAATTGATGTTCAGGATCGCCAATGAGCCGCATGCCAACATTTTGAGTATCAATCCGGACGTGCCGCCATGCGTGGTTGCCATCATCAACAAGGCGCTGGCGAAGAAGGTTGAAGACCGTTACGCAAGTGGCAGCGCAATGGCCGAAGCGATACGGCAATGTGCGGCAAGCTTGTAATTTAGTCATCTGCGACAACTAGATAAGACGTATTCAGGGGTGGCACGTGGACATACAAGATGCGCTTGAAATAGTCAGCCAGACCAACCCTGGGATGGTGCGCTCGCATAACGAGGATAGCGTCACTTACGACGCAGATATCGGATTGGTGGTATTGGCGGACGGCATGGGCGGCTATAATGCCGGCGAAGTTGCCAGCGGGATTGCAGTTTCGGTGTTGTCCAGCGAGGTGGGGCATCATCTGAAGAATGCCAGCCCGGAGGATTTGAACGACGCCGGCGAAGAGCTGGGCGTGGTGTTGTTGCGCGACAATGTGAAGAAGGCGAACCTGTCCATCTTCCGCGCGGCGCAGAGTCAGCCGCAATATGCAGGCATGGGGACAACGATTGTTACCGCGCTGTTTTACGATAACCGGGTCGCAGTGGCGCATATCGGCGATTCTCGTATGTACCGTTTGCGCGGTGAAGAGCTCGAAAGTATTACGCGCGATCATTCGCTGTTGCAGGAGCAGATCGACAGCGGGTTGATCAGCAAGAATGACGCACGGTTATCCAAGAACAAGAATCTGGTAACGCGTGCGGTGGGGATTGATGCCGATGTTGAGCCGGAAATGCATGTGCACGAGGTTCAGGTTGGTGATCTGTATTTGTTGTGCTCTGACGGCCTGAACGATATGGTCGAGGATGGAGACATCGGCATGACATTGCAGATGCTGCAGAATAATCTGCCGTTGGCTGCGACGCAGTTGATACAGATGGCAAACGACAATGGCGGGCGCGACAACGTGTCGGTCATTCTGGTCAAGGTAAAAGGACGCTTCGCCGTGCCTCGCGGATGGTGGGCGAAGTTGCGTTCCTGGTTTGTAAATTGAGGTAGAAAAAGTTAACTACGGGGATTGATGATATGCCGGCTAAATTGATACTCAGCATGGATGGAGCGGTAATGAAGGAATATCCGCTGAACAAGGAACGCACCACGATAGGTCGCAAGCCGCACAACGACATCGTGATCGACAACCTTGCTGTGAGCAGCGAGCATGCGGCCATCGTCACCATCCTCAACGATTCCTTTCTGGAAGATCTGGACAGCACCAACGGTCTGGCCGTCAATGGCACGCCGACCAAGAAACA
>CAYOJU010000066.1:0-15963 GCA_964404355.1 uncultured Sideroxydans sp.
TTTTCATTTCAGCCATGGCCTTGGCATGTCCTTCAAGACCCAGTCGCCTGATTTGCACGATGCATGCCGCCCGATCGGATCTGAATACCAGCCCAAACAGTTTCGACATGAAGTTGTTGAATTTGCCACAGGCGCTCGGATCGGAAAACTCGGTGCACTCGGCGCAGCTCTTTATCTGTTTCTCCGTGCAACACGAGCGCACCTTGCACCAGGTCGCCTTTGAGTTCTCGTGGCAACCTTTGCATTTCTCGTCCAAGTAAGACTTGCAGGCAGCGCAATACAGCCCGCAACAAGCGACCAGTTCGGCATTCACTTTAATATCCGGCATGAGTAAACCTCCTTTCAGATTGTGACTCTCAACTTGCAGGCGCACCCCAGCGACCGGAGGGAGGAAGCTTGAGCGCAGGGTTAGTCATGCTCTTCATGGAAAGCATGATAGGTGGCTGCAAGCGGTATGGCGAAGAGCATGATGAACGCACCATTTAGAAGTGCGTTCTGCCAGAAGCCAGACCAAAGCGAAAATATGGTGTCCGGAATGAACCATGCAGCAACAGATACAGCAATGATTTGCCAACCCTCGCGGATTCCGCTGGCAAACATACCACGAAGGACAAACAGTAACGCAACACCCCAGCCAAACATGACGCTACCAAGGACAGCATGAACGAGTGATACGTAAGCAACCGCATCGGCCCCAAAAGTTGCGGTGCGCTCTGTGTCTGCGTAAACAAGCAATGAGAAACCCTGCTGAGTAAGGTGCGGAGCAAGAACCAGAGCGAGACCAAAGACCATGACACCGAGGGTAACTGCAAGTATCCAGCGGAACCAGAAAGTCGAGACGATTTCTCGGGTATGCATGTCAAGTGTCTAACGTAAAGCTAAAAGGCACAACAAAGACGCTTCCTGCTTGAGCGCAAGGTTGGAGGCATAGAGGACAGCACACATAGAACACTCCCAAGACGGACAATCGCAATTCAACCTGCGTTAATGAAAAGGCTCAGTTGCGAATTCTCCGCCCAACTCATCTTACACCGCAAGCCTCTTCGCCATTTCGTTCCGCTCGCCCGCATACTCGCCCGTGAGTACAAATCCGGTTAGGTTGTTCAGTGCGTCGATAAATCCCATCTTCACCCCCTGGCCCGATGCCATCTCTTGCCAGGTACCGACCGCATCGCGCGCCACGGGTGAAACGGCGACAGGATGTGCCGGGATCTTCACCACTACGGGCATGGCGGGAAATTGCACTTTTGTTGCCTCGCCATTCAGCACGCGGGCCAAGGCTCGGCCGGCATGCATGATGGGCAGCACGAAGGGTTGCACCCTGCCCTCGATCTCGGCGCAGTCGCCCAGGGCATAGATGGACTCATCGCTGCTGCACAGGCATTCATTCACGGCAATACCGCGGTTGACGGCGATGCCTGAATCGTGTGCCAATTGGATACGCGGGCGCAGGCCGACGGCGGAGAGGACGAGGTCAGTTTGCATTGTGCTGCCATCGGCAAGAGTGAGCGCGTAGCCTTTGGCCGCCTTGTCCATGCGTTGCACGGAGGTGCCGAAGCGCCATGTCACGCCGAGGTCTGCCAGCGGTTGCAGCAATTGTTTGCCAGCTTGTTCCGGCATCAGGCTGGCGAGCGGATAGCTGCCGGGGTCGATGACGCTGACGGCATATCCGGCAGTAGCGAGATCATTGGCGAACTCGCAGCCGATGAGTCCGCCGCCCATGATGACGATGGATTTTGCCGCGCCCAGAGCAACACGCAGCCTTGCGTAATCCGCGAGGTCGTTCACCGACATCACTTCATGCGCGGCATCACCCTGCAACGGGATGCGGATGGGATCGGCCCCCAGCGCCAGTACCAATTTGTCGTACGCCAGCATGCCCGCTGTGGTATCCAGTTGTTTGCCGATGCGATCGATGGCATGGACTTCAGTTTCTGCCAGCAAATTGATATTGAGCTGCTTCGCCATGTCCGCCGCACGCGTCAGCACCAGACTCGCCGCATCCTTGTTCTGCGCGAAGGCATTCGACAACATGGGCTTGGGGTAGTAGTCGCCGCTGTCGCGCGAGACTAAGGTAATGGGAATGCCCTTGTTCAATTTGCGCAGCTCGCGCACAACGGTGTAGCCCGCCAGGCCGCTGCCCAGCACGATGATAGGATTCATGGTTTGCTCCTCCGATTATGAAACTACCAAACCCCCTCCACCTCCCCCTTGTCAGGGGGAGAGCCTTCCTGCTCCTCCCCTGACAAGGGGAGGCTGGGAGGGGTTGGTTCTGCTTTATTCTTCCAACAAACTCCGTAACATCCATGCATTCTGCTCATGTACCTGCATGCGTGCAGAAAGCAGATCAACCGTCGGCTGGTCACCCGCCTTCTCGGCGACTGGCAGCACTTCGCGTGCGGTGCGCACTACTGTTTCCTGGCCGTCGACGAGTTGTTTGATCATCTCTTTCGCGTTGATGGTGCCGCTACTGTCCTTGATGCTGGTCAGCGCGGCGAACTCCTTGTAGGAGCCGGGCGCCGGATAGCCCAGCGCACGGATGCGCTCGGCCACCAGATCCACGGCCATCCAGGTTTCGTTGTATTGCGTCATGAACATCAGGTGCAAAGTCTGAAACATGGGACCGGTGACGTTCCAGTGGAAGTTGTGCGTCTTGAGATACAGCGTGTACGTATCCGCCAGCATTCTGGACAAACCGTCGGCGATGTTGCGCCGGTCTTTTTCCGACAGGCCGATGTTGATGCTGGATGTGTTCGCTTTGACTTTGCTCATGATGTTCTCCTTCAACAGTCTGGCCGCTTAAGCACCGGCCATCTCGATCATTTCGAAGTCCGCTTTCGCCACTCCGCAATCCGGACATGCCCAACTCTCGGGAATGTCCGCCCATTTGGTACCGGGTTTGATGCCTTCTTCCGGCATTCCCTTGGTCTCGTCGTAGATGAAACCGCATACCACGCATTGCCATACTTTCATGTCGCTCTCCTTAATGATTGGTTGATATCAAGCCGTGACTTTGGTCAATTGGGCGCGATACTGGTTGGCATGGCGTTCTTCCACCTTGGCCAGTGCCGCGAAGCGCTTGGCCGCTTTTTCCAGCGTGGCCTTGAACATCTCGGCGTGCTCTTTCGATTCGGCGATCTGCAGCTTGATCTCGGCCGAAGCGGCATCATGGCCTTCCTGCTGCGCGGTCTTGAGGAAGCCGGGGTACATTTCGGTGTACTCGTAGGTCTCGCCTTCAATGGCCATCTGCAGGCAGCGTTGCGTGGTCATCCCGGACTTCGGGTACAGCAGATCCAGATGGCCCAGCGCGTGCTGCACTTCCTGCGCAGCGGTCTCTTCAAACACGCGTGCAACTTCCTCGTTGCCTTCGGCGCGGGCGATGGCGGCAAAATAGCGGTATTTGGTATGTGCCATCGATTCGCCTGCAAGGGCGGCTTCGAGATTGGCGTGCGTCTTGATATCAGGTCTTTGCATGGTGTTCTCCTTGGTTGATTAATAAGGTGGTGCGTTGCCCACGGACGCAATGTAGGCTACGGCCACCCATCAATCCAATTGATTGTTCAAACGAAGTTGATTTATTATGCAAATCACTGGAGGACATCATGACGCTCAACGAACTGCGTTTTATCGTCGCCGTGGCACAGGAACGCAATTTCCGCCGTGCCGCGGAAAAATCATTCATCAGCCAGCCTGCGCTTTCCTTGGCAATCCAAAAACTGGAAGAGGAACTGGGCCTGAAGATATTCGAGCGCGGCAAGAGCGAAATCAAAATCACGCCCGCCGGCAACGCCATTGTCGAGCAGGCTCAGCGGGTACTGGAAGAAGTCGAACTCCTGCGCCAGATTGCCGCACAGGGACAGAACCAGCTCGCCACGCCCTTGCGCATCGGCATCATCCACAGTGTTGGCCCCTATTTGCTGCCCGACCTTATTCCCGCACTGAAGAAGGTTGCGCCGCAAATGCCGCTGGAGGTGGAAGAAAACATCACCGCCAATCTGGACACCCTGTTGCGCAACGGCAAACTGGATGTCATCGTCATTGCACTGCCATTCGGCGATGCCGGCATCCTCACTCACCCTTTATATGATGAATCGTTCGACGTGGTGGTTAACAATGAGCATCGCTGGGCCGGCCGATACAGTATTAAAGCCAGCGAACTGGCTGAGGAAAAAGTGTTGTTGCTGAATTCCGGCCATTGCTTCAGCAACCAGGTGGCCGAAGCCTGTCCGGAACTCAGGAAAGGTGCGGATATCCAGCAGGGCACTTCGCTGGAGACCATCCGCAACATGGTCGCCTCCGGCCTGGGTATCACGGTGCTGCCCGCTTCGGCCAACAGCACACGCTATCGCAGCCGCCTGCTGAAAGTCATTCCGTTCGCAAAGCCGGTTCCGTCACGGCGCATCGCGCTGGCCTGGCGCAAAAGTTTTGCGCGCACCCAGGCCATTGACGCACTGGTGCAGGCCGTTGCCCAGGCTAAAATCACAGGCATCCAGCATCTGCCCTGACCATGCGCACACATCAACCCTACCGCCAGAACCCCCTGCTGCGCCTGAGCTACAGCCTCGCCGCACCGGTTTACGACGCGCTCATCGAGCGCCCCATGCGCGAGGCGCGTCGCCAGTCGCTGCGCGCATTGCCGAATGGTGCAGGCAAACGCATCCTGATCAGCGGTGCAGGCACCGGGCTGGATTTGCCCCTGCTGCCCGCTCAGCACCGCTATACCGCGCTCGATTTCAACCCGGCCATGCTGGCGCACGCCATCCCGCGCGGCAGGGACAAGGATGTTGAATTCGTGCTGGGCGACTGCATGGCGCTGCCGTTTGCCGATGCGCAGTTTGATTGCGTGGTGTTGCATCTTATCGTTGCCGTGGTGCCGGAACCCCAACGCTGCCTGAGCGAAGCTGTCCGCGTGCTGAAACCCGGCGGAACCATCATGATCTTCGATAAGTTCCTTCACCCCAACCAGCGCGCACTTCTGCGCCGTATATTCAACTTTTTTACCCGCCGCTTCGCCACACGCATGGATGTGGTATTCGAGGAAACGCTGAGTGCGGCGCCGGAATTGCAGGTAATCAGCGACGAGCCGATGCTGGCAAACGGCTGGTTTCGCGGAATTGTGTTGCACAAACCGTAACAAGCCGCCAATTTGGGCCAAAAACGGGTTTTTAATAAACTTCGAAAGAGAATTGTCCTATGCCTACCATACCTGTACATTAGAGCCCTAGACACCATCCAAGGTGCGGTAATGAGACTATGAATGCAATCCTGAAGTACCTAAAAGCGCATGGCGAACAACTGGATACGGAAATTGCCGCTGCTGTCGGCGTTTCGGTCGCCAATGTCCGGCAGCAACTCTCGGAACTTGCCGCCAAAGGCGAGGTGATGGCTTGCCATTCGATCCGCTATGAGAAGGGCAAGAAGATCGAGGGCATCAAGTGCCGTCTGGCCGGCTATATCCCCCCTGCGGCACCGGGCAGAAAATCGAAATCCCAGTTGAAACTATCGTAATTCTCCGTCCGCCCATGCGCCACCTGACCGGTCAATCGCAGCCGTTCGCAGGATAGTGCGCGATGAAACACTTCCTTGGCCTGATCCTGTTTGCGCTGTCCGCTGCCGCCAATGCAGATGCAACTCTGGATTCGATTTACACGGTCGCTGGTTTTCAGTGCGATGCGGTTAATGACAGGCTGTTGCTGACCTATGACGGCGCCTATGGCCTGGCCGGAGAGAATCTGGTCAGGAGCAAGAAGCCGGACCAGTGGGATTTGTGGTCGCTTTTTTATGCGAATCAGACCATTCGCAAACAGT
The DNA here is from genome assembly GCA_964404355.1 of uncultured Sideroxydans sp. GTDB lineage: Bacteria > Pseudomonadota > Gammaproteobacteria > Burkholderiales > Gallionellaceae > Sideroxyarcus. The sequence goes on from CAYOJU010000066.1 coordinate 5,809, forward strand.
GCCGCCTGAGCGACGGTGAATACGCGTTATCCTTTTCGGTCTACAACACCGGCTCCTGCCCGGACTGCTATGGCATCTGGGCCAAAGTGACCAATGGCAGCAGAGTGGTTTTTGACGAAGGGCTCCACGGTTTCGAGGGGCCGCCAAGCCAGACCGTCATTGTGCGTGCAGTGATCAAAAGCCATGACACCCCACCGGAACTCACCCGGCTTTCCTGGGATGACTTTGTCGAACGCGTCCGCCTGAAAGCACCGACCATTTCCGACAGAGAACAGGCTGCATCGCATTGAAGAAGGGCCGGATGCCCCCAAAGATCATGCATATGATATTTTGTATCCGGAGCCAGCCAATAACCGCCCTTTGATTTCTCCCGGAGAGACATTCATGAACGACTCAACCCGCACATTCCGCCTGGAAAACGATGCACCGGCGCGCATTGCCCGGCTCTTCGCCCTGCAGCATGCCGCCTTTCAGGCCGCGCCTTATCCTTCAGCGAGCGAACGCCAGACCAAACTCAAAGCGCTCAAGAAACAGATCAGCCGCTACCAGGATTTACTTGCCGAAGCCATGAGCAAAGACTTCGGCTATCGCTCGCACACCGAATCGAAGATCACCGATATGATGGGGTCCATGCTGGACGTCAATCACACCATCAGTCATCTCAAACGCTGGATGAAGCCCAGCCGACGCAACACCGAGCTGCTGTTCTTCTCCAACAGCCTGAAGGTCACCTATCAGCCCAAGGGCGTGGTCGGCATCATCGTGCCGTGGAACTTCCCTATCTATCTCGCGCTCGGGCCGCTCATCACCGCTCTGGCGGCTGGAAATCGCGCAATGATCAAGATGCCGGAGATCACCCCCGCCACCAATGCCGTGCTGGAACGCATGCTCTGCGAGATATTCAACGAAGACGAAGTCGCCATGGTCGGTGAAGAGTTGTCCAGCCCCAATGTGTTCACCGCGTTGCCCTTTAACCATATCGTATTCACCGGGTCGCCGGCTGTCGGCAAGATCGTGATGCGCACGGCCGCCGACAACCTGACGCCGGTTACGCTGGAGCTTGGCGGAAAGTCTCCCGCCGTCGTCACGCGTAACTATCCGCTCATCGATGCGGCACTGCGCATCACCCATGGCAATGCCACCAACAGCGGGCAGATTTGCGTATCGCCAGATTACGCGCTGGTGCCGCGCGAACGACTCAACGACTTCGTCGCCAACGTCAAAAGCAGTTTCATCTCCATGTTCGGCAGCGCAGCCGGCAATGAGTCCACCTGGGTGGTGAACGAACGCCACCTTGCGCGCATCAATGCGCTGCTGACCGATGCTCTCGCCAAGGGCGCGACGGTGATTCCCTGCCTGGAATACATTGCCGAGCGCGATGGCAGACAGATGCCGTTGCACATCGTCACCAATTGCACCGCCGACATGCGCGTCATGCAGGAAGAACTGTTCGGCCCCATTCTGCCGGTCGTGCCCTACGACACCATGGATGATGCCATTCGGTTCATCAACTCAGGTGACCACCCGCTCGCCTTGTATTGCTTCAGCCACGACGAGGCCGAGCGCCAAGACCTGCTGCGGCGCACGCATTCGGGCGGCGTCACGCTCAACGACTGGGGCTGGCATGTGGTGAATCACGACGCGCCGTTCGGTGGCATCGGCAACTCGGGCATGGGCACATATCACGGCGTGGAAGGTTTCCGCGAGTTGTCGCACGCCAGGACCGTATTCAAGCGCCAGCGTTTCTTCCCTTCACAATGGTTTTATCCGCCGTATGGCAATCTCGTGCAGCGCCTGACGCTGGGATTTTTCCTCGGCAAGGCTGATCCATCGCTAAAGAAGAAAGATGAGTGAACAGACTTTCGATTACGTCATCGTTGGCGCCGGTTCGGCCGGATGCGTAATTGCCGCACGTCTGAGTGAAGACCCGAACGTGACGGTCTGCCTGCTGGAAGCGGGCGGCTCCGACGACAGCGTGCTGATTCAGGCGCCTGCTGGCGTGGCAACGATGGCCTGGATAACAAAGCACAACTACGCTTTCGAAACCGTGCCGCAGCCCGGACTCAACGGCAGGCGCGGCTACCAGCCGCGCGGCAAAGTACTGGGCGGTTCCAGTTCCATCAATGCCATGCTTTATGTGCGCGGCAACAAAAGGGACTACGACCGTTGGGCTGCGCTCGGCAATCCGGGCTGGTCTTACGACGATGTGTTGCCGCTGTTCAGGCGTTCCGAGCATAACGAACAATTCAACGACAACTTCCACGGGCAAGGGGGGCCGCTGAATGTGACATACCAGCGCTTCCAGAGTCCCCTCAGCGAGCTGTTTCTCGAAGCGGCCGCAATGAATGACATCCCGCTGAATTCGGATTGCAACGGCGCCGAGCAGGAAGGCGCGTTTCTGTATCAGGTCACGCACCTCAACGGCGAACGCTGCAGTGCAGCAAAGGCCTATCTCACGCCCAACCTGTCGCGACCCAATCTGCAGGTGCTGACGCATGCCGTAACCGCCAAAGTGAATTTCGAGGGTCGACATGCCACGGGGGTAAGTTACTACCAGGGCAGCGAACTCAGACAAGTTCATGCGCGCCGCGAAGTGATCCTGTCCTCCGGCACCTTCGGTTCGCCGCAATTGCTGATGCTCTCCGGCATCGGAGATGCAAACGAATTGCAAAAGTTCGGCGTTCCTGTTGTGCATCACCTACCCGGTGTAGGCAAAAATCTGCTGGATCACCTTGATTATGTCCAGGCATGGCGCGCTCCCGACGACACCGCCTCGTTCGGCATTTCCGCGCGCGGCGTAGCCAAGGTTGCTGCCGCGATGCTGGAATGGCACAGCCATCGCACCGGCATGATCAGTAGTGCCTACGCCACGGCGGGAGCATTCATTCGCTCGTCGCCTGAAGTTGACTTTCCCGACCTGCAATTGATATTCGTCATCGCAATGGTGGATGACCACGCGCGCAAGCTGCATCTGGGGCACGGCTTCTCCACTCACGTCGATTTGCTGCACCCTTTCAGCCGCGGCATCGTGGGACTCAACAGCACCGACCCGCGCGAGCCCCCGCTGATCGACCCGCGATATCTATCCGACGAACGTGATTTGCAGATGCTGGTGAAGGGCGGACAGATACAGCAACGCATCATCGAATCAAAGCCATTCGACCCAATACGCGGCAAGATGCTCTATCCGGTGCGCATCGACGATGTTGTCGCCATGGAAGCAGATATCCGCAACCGCGCCGATACGCAGTATCACCCGGTGGGAACGTGCAAGATGGGGCCGGACAGCGACGCGCTCGCCGTAGTCGACGCGCAACTGCGTGTGAAAGGTATTGAAAGACTGCGCGTTGCCGATGCCTCGATCTTCCCTGAGCTGATCAGCGGCAACACCAATGCGCCGGTCATCATGATCGGCGAGAAGGTCAGCGATCTCATACGCGCAGCATCCTGAGTGTAGATAGCCAAAATATTCCCGGTCCGGTACATTTCGTTCATTCCATCAAAAATCCATTGCCATGTTTAAAGCATTCCGAATTCTGATTCTGTTGTTGATCCTGATCGGCGTTTCCTATGGCACATGGCGCACCAAGATGCGTTCGGTAGAGTGGAAGCATGAACTGCCGGTCAACATGTACCTCGTCAACGGCGATGGCAGCGAGAATGTGGAAAAATATCTGGGCAGCCTGACGGTGGATGATTTCAAACCGATCAGAACATTCATGCGTGACGAAGCCGAACGTTACGGTCGTTCATCCTATGCTTCCATCGACATCAGGCTGGGCGGAATCATTGCAACGCAGCCGCCTGCACCGCCGCGCAACGGCAACGCCCTGGAAGCCGTCCTGTGGAGTCTGAAAATACGCTGGTGGGCTTACAAAAATGCCGAAACGACCGGACCAGGCACGCAAGTGAAAATGTTCCTGTTGTATTTTGATCCTGCGCAAACCCCCTCGCTGGATCATTCCACCGGTCTGCAGAAAGGGCTGATCGGGCGGGTCAATCTTTTTGCCTCGCGCAATATGGCCAGACAGAATAATGTGATCATCACCCACGAGTTCCTGCACACGCTGGGCGCTACCGACAAATACGATATGGAAACCAATCAACCGGTCTACCCGGAAGGTTACGCCAATCCCGACCTCCAGCCCGTTGTACCGCAACGCTTTGCCGAAATCATGGCGGGACGCATCCCCGTTTCACAGACCAGCGCCACTATCCCCGAAAGCCTGGACGATGTGGTCATAGGGAATCTGACGGCGAAGGAAATCAACTGGCGGTAACGGACGATCCTCTCTGAACGGGCATGGACGATTTCAAAACCGGGGCGCATGATACGCGTCTGCCGTACCCGTTAACATTATTGGGAACACACACATCCTGACCATGAAAACTTCAACCTTAAATCAGTACCTGTTTAGTGTCTGTCTGACGCTCTTGTTTGTTCCCTCAACTAGCCATGCCGGCATATATAAATGGGTAGATGCACATGGCCAGACTCATTACTCCGAAAGCAAGGAGGCGGCAGACAAAGCCCAAGCGGCGGAGCTGAAAGTCAGGTCTGCGCCGACATCAACGCAAGCGAACGACCCCCTCATGCAGAATTTGCAGGAACAGCAGAGGCAAAAGCAATTGCGCCAGGAACAAAACCTGACGGGAAATTCATCCAGATCAACTGCGGACAAGAATCCCGTCTCCCTCTCCGGAGGGAGAGTGGATGAGACATCAGACGCATCACGATGCAACCTCGCCAAGGACATCCTGAGCGGCGCAGTAAAGCACCGAAACGGCGCAAAGATCGACGAGTATGACCTGGAAGTCGCCAGAAACGATGTTCGTGCCTTTTGTCACTAGCGGGGAAGAATGAACACTTGTTTGCAGAAACAAATGCCGCACAGAGGCGAGTTATTGGCGAAATGCCTGATGACCACCGAAGCGCGAATGCCTCAAAATATAAACAGACACTCAACCTGTTGGTAACTTGATAGAAAACCCGCTCCGTTGCAACCAACGAAGCTGTCGCTGAAAGTGTTACAGCCAAAACTGGATTCTCGGGCATAATCTTCCGAAAATACCAGGGGGATAATATGCTGCAACGTCTTTTCCGCACCAAATCAGCCACCGATTTCGCCGAAACCTCGGAATTGAAGCGATGCCTGTCGGCATTCGATCTCACTCTGCTGGGTATCGGCGCCATCATCGGGACCGGCATTTTTGTACTCACCGGCATCGCGGCCGCCAATCAATCTGGACCGGCTGTGGTGATCTCGTTCGTGATCTCCGGCCTGGCATGTGCGTTCGCCGCGTTAGCATATGCAGAACTCGCCGCGACCGTGGGCGGTTGCGGCAGCGCATACGGCTACAGCTATGTTGCGCTGGGCGAGATCGTGGCATGGATGATCGGCTGGATTTTGCTGCTGGAATATAGCGTGTCGGTGGCGGCTGTCGCCAACGGATGGTCGGGCTATTTCAACAATGCGCTTTCCGCGATGGGCATCGGGTTGCCGGATGTGCTTACCAAGGCGCCATCCCTTGGCGGCATCATCAACCTGCCTGCCGCTGCCATCATACTTTTCCTGATGGGGCTGCTCATCATCGGTGTCAAGCAGAGCGCACAGCTCAACACCGCGATGGTGTCGGTAAAAGTACTGACCATCATTGTTTTCATCAGCATTGCGTCCTTCAATGTCGAACCGATGAACTGGCATCCGTTCATGCCCTATGGCTGGTTCAACACCTTGCCGGACGGCAGCACCACCGGCGTATTGGCAGGCGCTTCGCTGGTTTTCTTTGCCTATGTGGGTTTCGATGCGGTCTCGACGGCCGCCGAAGAAGCGAAGAACCCGCAGCGCGACCTGCCGATCGGCATCATCGCCTCGCTGGCATTTTGCACCGTGATCTACATCATCGTATCCGGACTGCTCACTGGTATCGTGCCCTACACCCAGTTGAACGTCTCTTCTCCCGTCGCCCATGCACTGCAACTGTTGGGCTACAAATGGGCATCGGCGCTGGTTGCCACCGGCGTCATCGCCGGTCTGACCACCGTCATGCTGGTACTGTATTACGCGCTGACCCGCATCATCCTGTCCATGTCGCGCGACGGGCTCGTATCGCCGTTTCTGTCCAAGATCAACCAGGAAACGCAAACGCCGGTGCGTGTCATCGTCATCACCGGCATCATCATGTCGCTTGCTGCAGGGATGTTTCCGCTTGGCGCATTGGCGGAGCTGGTCAACATCGGCACGCTGGCTGCCTTCGTGCTGGTCTGCCTGGGCGTGATCGTATTGCGTATCCGCCAACCGGATCTGCCGCGTCCGTTCAAGAATCCGTTCAACCCGCTTTTCCCCCTGCTCGGCATGCTGTCCTGCGGCGGATTGATGGCCTTTCTCCCTGAGCAGACTTGGCTGCGCTTTACCATATGGCTGACCCTCGGCGTGATCGTTTACTTCACTTACTCCATCCGGCACAGCAAGCTGGCAAAGTAAGCCGACAAATTGCAGGCAATAAAAAAGCCGGCTTGAGCCGGCTTTTTTACAAGCATCGTTTTCGAGCTTACTTCAGAGCCATGATGAATTGAACCAGGGTCTTGATGTCTGCTGCCGAAACCTTGGGAGCATTGGGAGGCATAGGCATCGTGCCCCAAACACCGGCACCGCCCTTGGCAACCTTGGCTTCCAGCTTGGCTTCAGCGCCAGCATCGCCCTTGTACTTCTTGGCGATATCAGTCCAGGCCGGACCTACCAGCTTGCCTTCGATTTTGTGGCAAGCAATACAGCCGCTCTTCTTGGCCAGATCGGGCATGTCAGCTGCCATTGCGGAACCAGCGACCATCAGGCCGGCTGCTGCGATCATGCTAATAACGATAGATTTCATTTTCTCTCCATTTATTGGTTTGACTACTAAGTATTTGATACGAGCGGAGCAAACGACCCCTCCGGCATTCTAAACAACCCAGCCTGATTTGCAAACCTGCGGGGTGGCCAGCCCATTAACGCTGGCGTACATGCCAGCGTTGACATTGATTTCCCCCGCTACTTCAGCGACAGGATAAAGTGCACTAAGGTTTTGATGTCATTCTCATTTACGCGCGGAGAATTTGGCGGCATGGGTACAGTGCCCCACACGCCGCTACCCCCTTTGGCAACCTTGGTAACCAGCTTGGCTTCCGCGTCCTTCTGGCCGTGATATTTGGCAGCCACATCGTTCCAGGCAGGTCCGACAAGCTTCTTCTCTATCGTGTGACAGGTAAAGCAGCCGCTTTTCTGCGCCAGTGCGCGCCCATCAACTTCGCCAGAACTTGCGGCTGGTGCCGATTGCGCGGCAGGCGGGGTCGATGCCGGAACCTGACTGGCCGCGGACGGCACAGCAGCGGTTGTCGAAGAACCTGCTTGTTGTGCAGGTGTATCCGGCTTGCAACCGTAAAGCAGCAACATCAATGCTGAAACCAGCAATGCAGTAATGCGAGTGCTTGTCATGTCGTTTTCCTTTCGTTGAAAAATTTCAGTCGGAAATTTCCAGCCAGTTCAGCATATAGGCCCATTGTTCAAGTTCGCGCTGCGCCAGCGAGGGCGGCAGGTCGAACAGGGTTTTGCCTTCAAAAGCCGCGTTGACGTAAACCTGGGCTTCACGCAGATAGGCCAGGATCGGCAGGTCCAGCCCTTTCAGGAATTGTTCCAGCGTGAGTGCCGCACGCGTGCGCGGATCCATGCGCATGCCGACCACACCGACAAATATCTTGCCTTTGCGCACGGTTTTTTCGTGGTGCAGAACTTCCAGAAATTCGCGGCTGGCCTGGATGTCGAAAGCAGAAGGTGCGATTGGCACAATCACACGGTGCACCAGTCGTAATGCATGGTCCAGATTTTTGCCGTGCAATCCGGCAGGCGAGTCGATCACCAGCCAGTCCACCGGCATATTCTTTTCAATTTCGGAATGCATCAGCTCTATGGCAGGAAGATGCAGCGGACGATTCGCCAGCCATTGCGTGGCCGATTTTTGCCGATCAAGGTCCAGTATCGCGACGCGCTGTCCGCGCGCGGCCAGATAGCCCGCAATGTTGGTGGACAGCGTCGTCTTGCCGCTGCCGCCTTTGGGATTCGCAATCAGTATGGCTTTCATGCTACAGCCCCCTACGATCTGTACAGCCGGTTATTTCTCCACTTGGGAAACGTCTCGTACTGCGCCTTTGTCAGCGGATGTAACCATCGCCGCGTAGGCCCTGAGTGCCTGCGACACTTTGCGCTGGCGCACTTCGACAGGTTTCCACGCCAGTTTGCCTTTGGCTTCCATCGCCGCGCGACGTGCGGACAACTCGGCATCCGTGATCGCAAGGTTGATACTGCGCTTGGGAATATCGATCTCGATGCGATCGCCTTCCTGCACCAGTCCGATCGCACCGCCGCTGGCTGCTTCCGGAGAAACGTGACCAATGCTCAAACCGGAGGTACCGCCGGAGAATCGACCATCGGTGAGCAGCGCACAGACCTTGCCCATGCCTTTCGATTTCAGGTAAGAAGTCGGATACAGCATTTCCTGCATGCCCGGGCCGCCCTTGGGTCCTTCGTAACGGATCACCACCACGTCACCCGCAACGATCTGGTCGGCGAGAATGCCTGCCGACGCCGCGTCCTGGCTTTCGAACACGCGCGCGCGTCCGCTGAATTTCAGAATGCTCTCGTCCACGCCTGCCGTTTTCACAATGCAGCCGTCGAGTGCGATGTTGCCGTGCAGCACCGCCAAGCCGCCATCCTTTGAATAGGCATGGGCTTTGTCACGAATGCAACCGGTAGCGCGGTCCGCATCCAGATCCGGATACAACATGGATTGCGAAAATGCGATGGTGGTAATAATGCCGCCCGGTGCTGCACGGAAGAATTTCTTTGCATCCTCACTCTGGGTTTGCGCGATGTCCCATTCTTTGAGCCCGTCGCGCAGCGTCTTGCTGTGCACGGTACTAACCTCACCATGCAGCAATCCAGCTCGATCCAGTTCACCCAGGATCGCAGCGATACCACCGGCGCGGTGTACATCTTCCATGTGATATTGGGACGACGGCGCAACCTTGCACAGGGTCGGCACATGGAGCGACAAACGATCCATGTCTTTCATGGTGAAATTCACTTCGGCCTCGCGTGCAATGGCCAGCAGGTGCAGCACGGTATTGGTCGAACCGCCCATGGCGATATCCAGCGTCATGGCATTCTCAAAGGCTTTGAAGCTGGCGATGCTGCGCGGCAGTACCGATGCATCGTCCTGCTCGTAATAACGTTTTGCCAAGTCGACGATCACTCGTCCGGCACGCAAGAATAATTGTTTGCGCTCGGCGTGAGTCGCCACCAGAGAACCGTTGCCGGGCAAGCTCAGCCCCAGCGCCTCGGTCAGGCAGTTCATCGAGTTTGCCGTAAACATGCCGGAGCAGGAACCACAGGTCGGGCAGGCGGAACGTTCGATTGCATTCACTTCTTCGTCGCTCACGCGGCTATCGGCAGCAGCGACCATCGCATCGATCAGGTCCAGTCCTTTGGTCTTGCCATTCCAGTTGACCTTGCCCGCTTCCATCGGCCCGCCGGAAACGAACACCACGGGGATATTGAGGCGCATTGCGGCCATCAACATACCCGGCGTGATCTTGTCGCAGTTGGAGATGCACACCAGCGCATCGGCGCAGTGCGCGTTGACCATATATTCAACGGAGTCGGCGATAAGATCGCGACTCGGCAGCGAATACAGCATGCCGTCATGTCCCATGGCAATACCGTCATCGATGGCGATGGTATTGAATTCCTTGGCGATGCCGCCCGCTTTTTCGATCTCGCGCGCCACCAGTTGCCCCATGTCCTTGAGATGGACATGGCCGGGCACGAACTGGGTGAAGGAGTTGGCAACGGCGATAATGGGTTTGCCGAAGTCGCCTTCGGTCATGCCGGTGGCGCGCCACAGGGAACGCGCGCCGGCCATGTTGCGGCCATGGGTGGAGGTGCGGGAACGGTATTGCGGCATGATGTCTCTCTCAATAGTTGAAGCAAGTATAATCTGCGTACCAATTCTAACCGATTCGCCCTATGCTGACCCACCCCCAATTCGACCCCGTAGCCATCCATCTCGGCGCTTTCGGCATTCACTGGTACGGGCTGATGTACCTGCTCGGTTTCATCG
>CAYOJU010000067.1:0-5699 GCA_964404355.1 uncultured Sideroxydans sp.
TGCTACAGCTCAATCACACAGCTTAGAACTCTCTCTCAACCGGCTTGCTGTCTTTCATTGCGGCGTGCAACGGGGAAGCGGTCTCAAGATTGGCTGACAGCTTCAGGTTGTCCAGCGCGACAGGTGCCATGATCTGCGGTGCAACCTGGGCAACTGCATTGCCCTTGTTGTTGTTCGTCGTGTGCTCTTCCTGCACTTTCGTTGTCGTACCCACCCCGCCCACCCACAGACCCACACAGAGCATCAGTGAGGCGACCAGGGCGCCTTGGGTAAGACGGTTGATGCGGTGTGTTTTCTTCAGTCTGTGCAGAAGTTTCCCGGTTTCCAGCAGCGTCTTGGTGTTGCGCAATTCTTCGCGAACTTCGTCACTCAAGCGGCGCTCGATTTCTTCGCTCTCGTGCTGCGCCGTGATGGCCTGTTCCTGCATTTCAATTCTGTTGTTGGCGGCCGCGAGTGCCGACAGTTCGGCAAACTCCTGATGACGTGCCGTTTCGACTGCTTTCTGTTCGGCAGCAATCCGTGCTTCGGCAGATTCGAGTGCAGACCGTTCCGCTTCCATGCGCGCTTCACAGGCGGCGATGAGTTGCGCTTCGGCATCCCGGTTCCGCTGCTCCAGCGCCAACTGTTCTGCCTCCTTGATTCTGCGTTCGTCGAGCAGCCGTTTTGCTTCGGCGGCAATCGCCTCGCGTTGGTGCATCAGCTCGGCAATGCGTTCTTCTGCAGCCCGCTTTGCGGCCAGACGGTTTTGCTGATCCAGAATCAGTTCTGCCGTCTCCTTGCGTTCGCGTTCTTCCGTCCGGCGCTTGTTTTCCGCCGCCGACTCGATGCGCTGGCGTGCCTGCATCACGGCGCGCGCATCAACCTGTACGGCCTCTTCTTCGGCCTTGACGGCTCGTGCCAATGTTTCGGTTTTGAGTTTGGCCATGTTGAATGCGCGAATTTCGCTTTCTTCTTTCGCCTTCGCGGCAGCGGTGAGTTCTTCCGCTTGCATTTGTCTGGTCTTGGCTGCTTCCTCGGCACGCACTTCGGCAGTCATGCGTTCGTTGTCGGCATCGATGGCGCGTAATTCCGCATCCATGCGCGCGGTAATTTTTTCTATTGCTTCATTCTCGGTATCCAGCCTGGCCTGGGCGACACGTGCGGCTTCTTCATCCAGGGTCTTGCGTTGCGTTGCGGCTTCCGCTGCACGCTGCTCGATCTCGGTGCGTTGTTGCAACGCGATAACGGCGGCATTTTCTTCAGCCAGTCTGGCTTCGGCGGCCAAGCAGGATTCCGTCATCTGCCGCGTACGTTCTTCAGCCAAGGGCAGCATGGCGTTGATCGCTTCCAGCTTCTTTTGCATTTCCCGGTTGACCAGTTCGTCCGCCTGGGCTTGGGCCTGCTCTGCTGCAAGCAGTTCGCGTTCCAGCTCTATCTTGCCTTCGGCGATGCTCTTGGCGCATTCGGCCATTTCATTTCTTTGTATAGCCAGCTCGATCGCTTCCGCTTCGGCATGCACCTGCGATTCGACGGCTTGCGATGCGCGCATATCCGCTTCGGCACGTTGTTGCGCCATGTCCATCAGCTCGCGCTCCGCCTGCAATTTAACTTCGGCGGCACGCCGGGCCTGTTCTTCGACTGCCAGCAGATCGCGCGCTTCCAGTTCGATCTGTTTCAGGACGGCATTCGCGCTTTCGCGTTCCTTGATAGCCAGTTGCTCGGCTTCCACGCGCGAGGCCAGCAGCTTGAGCATTTCCTGCTCGGCCTGCAGCTTGCGCTCGGCCGCCAGACGCTCTTCCTGTTCAACCCTGACGGCTTGCTTGGCAAGCTCGGCTGTTTGCCGCTCGGCCGCAATACGCAAGGAGGCTTCGGCCTGGGATTGTTGTTCGATCTGGATGCGCAGTTCGATTTCCTTGGCCAGTTGATGCTCTTCTTCCGCGCGCGCTGTCGCGGCGCGTTCGGCGTCCAGTTCGGCTGCCACGCGCGCCTGCGCTTCAGCCAGTACCTGCATCTCGGCGCGAACGCGTGCGTTCATGGCTTCCTGCGCGGAGTTCTCGGCAGTGAGCTTGGCATTGACCATCGCCATCGCGTCTTTCTCGGCCTTGAGTTTGTTCAGTACGGTCTTGGTCACCTGCTCTTCGGCGCGGGTCTTTTCCTGGGTGATCCTGGCCGTTTCGCGTTCCATTTCGGCCTGTTGCTCCAGCTCTTTGCGCAGACGCAACTCGGCGGCCTGACGCTGTTCGAGTTCGGCCTGGGCCTGTCTTTCGGCTTCCAGTTTTTCTCGTACAGCATCGGCCAGGCGTTCTTCGGATTTCTTCCTGCCGTGAGCCAGCTCCTCCAGCTCGCGTTCCATGCCGATGCGCGATTGCACTTCCTCGATTACCTGTGCCTCGGCGCGCGTGCGTTCCTCGATCTGTTCGGTCAGGCTGCTTTCGCGCTTGGCCTTGCCTTGCGCAATGGCCCGCGCGTGCGCTTCGGCTCGAGCCCTGGCTTGGGCGGCCAGTTGTGCGTCGATTTCGGCCTCGATGCGTCCGCGTGACTCCATTATGGCTTCGGACTCGATAGGACTTTCTTCACCCCGGGAGGCAACCAAACGTATTTTTTTCAGTGCTGACATGTTCCACCTCTTTCGCGTCGTGATGCCAAGGGCATCGGCTCGACACTAAAGTAGCAGGTAGACGCCGCGCTGAAGCGGGGAATAAAGGCAGAAAATGGGGCTATTTACGGGGAAGTAGGCAGTTAGGCACACCGGTTTGCAGCAGAATTTCGAATTCATCCGCCGGGATCGCCTTCGAAAACAGGAAGCCCTGAGCGTAATCGCAGCCGGCATCTTGCAACAGATCGCGCTGCTGCTCGGTCTCCACACCCTCGGCGATCACCTTCAACCCCAGCTTATGCGCCATGACGATGATCGCCTCGCACAGCGCAATATCGTCAGGGTGATTGCCAAGATTGTTGATGAAGGTCTGGTCGATTTTCAGATAATCGATGTCGAATTTCTTGAGGTAGGCCAGGGATGAATAGCCCGTACCGAAATCATCTATCGCCACCTGGATACCGGCATCACGAGAGGCCAGCAATCTTTCTTTGATATTGCCTGCATCATCCAGCAACACGCCCTCGGTGATCTCGACCACCAGGCTGCATGCTTCCAGCCCGTTCTGCTCCAATTCACGCAACCAGTCTGCTGCTTTCAGCGGATTGTCGCTATGGAACTGCACCGGGGATTTGTTGACGCTGATCTGAAAACCTTTATGGTGGGTCGCCTGCATGCGTTTAACCTGATGCATCGCCTGCCGCAGTACCCAGTCGCCGATCTCGACGATCATGCCGGTCTCTTCCGCCAGCGGGATAAATTCCGAGGGACTGACCATGCCGCGCGTGGGATGTATCCAGCGCAACAAGGCTTCGGCCTTGTGGATGTGCCCGGTCGCGAGTTCGATGATGGGCTGGTAATACACGCGGAACTGGTTGGACGCCAACGCATCGCGCAGGTCGTTAACCATGCGCATGCGTTTCTGCGCATTCTCCTGCAAGACCGGGGTGAAGTAGCTCATGCGGTTACGCCCCAGATTCTTGGCGACATACATTGCCTGATCGGCATTCTTGAGCAGGGTCTCCATGCTGTCGGCATCAGTGGGGTAACGCGTGATACCGATGCTGGCGGAGATAAAGGCCTTTTCCTCGCCCAGCAGGAATGGCGCCGCCAGCTTGGCGATGATTTTCTGCGCAATGCGTTCGATATTGGTCGGATCGTCGATATCCGGAAGGATCACCACAAATTCGTCGCCGCCCATGCGCGCCACCGTGTCGGATTCGCGCACGCAATGCAGGATGCGTTGTGCAGCATCCACCAGCAGGAAATCCCCGGCATCATGCCCCATGGTGTCGTTGACCTCCTTGAAGTGGTCAAGATCGATGAGCATGAGTGCGAACGGTGACCGGTCCCGTTTGGAAAGCCTGATTGTCTGTTCCAGCCGGTCGCGGAACAGGCGCCGGTTGGGCAGTTGGGTCAGTGCATCGTAATGCGCCTGACGGCGGATGGTTTCCTCGGCTTGCTTGCGTTCGGTCAAGTCGGTATGCGTACCGATCATGCGCGTCACGCGCCCTTCCTCGTTTCGATGCGCCACCATGCCGCGCGTGAGTATCCATTTCCAGCTGTCGTCCTTGCAGCGCACGCGATACTCGGCGATAAATTTGTCCTGCTTGTTATGGAAGAACTCGCCGACCTGAACGAGCAACCGCGCGATATCTTCCGGATGAACGCGCGCGTTCCATTCCGACATGGTGTTGCCGATCTCATCGTCGGCAAAACCGAACATCGACTTGCCACCCTTGGACAGGGCAACGTCATTGGTCTGCAAGTTCCAGTCCCATACACAGTCGCCGCCGCCCTCCAACGCAAAGCTCCAGCGCGCCTCGCTTTCGCGCAGCGCTTCTTCGGTCTGCTTGCGCTCGGTTACATCCACTGAAATACCGATGACGCCCGTCACGATACCTCTGGAGTTGAACAGTTTGGCCTTGGTGATTTCCAGCTGATGCTGCTTTCCGTCAACCAGCGGCAGCGTTTCAATGGAAACAAAGGGCTCATCCTGGGCCAGACTGGCCCGGTCGGAGGCAATACAGCTCGCCGCAATTTCTTCGCCCAGCAAGTCAGGCAGATGTGTGGTGATCAAAAAACCGCTCTCCGGAATGCCGACGGCATCGCAGAAACGTTTATTGACGAAACGGTAACGGCCATCCGTGCCGACCAGCCAGATACCGACCGGTGCATGATTGAGAATGGCGTGCAATTTCGATTCGCTTTCGCGCAAAGCATCCTCATCGCGCCTGTGCTGCAGGATTGTTGTCGCGAGAACAATGCCAACGAATGTCATGCTCATCATGTAGAGCCAGAAATTCGCCAGTCCGGTATTGATGTCGGTGGCAAAGAAACCCACGCCTTCGAGCGCGCCCAATACCCCCTGTATTCCAGTCAGCAACAGTATCAACATGACACCGTGGCGGCCGAAACGCAGCGCGGCCCAGATGACGAACAGGAACATCAGGTAACCCAGCGGAACATCAGACAGCATGACTGGAGTCCAGCCGTGAAAAGCCACCATGCTTGTCAGCAAGGCAAGCAGGAGAAACACCGTCATCTCCAGCACTCTGCCTTTGCCCCTCGCCCAACCCGCCGGCCAACTGCGCCAGATCAGGAAAAATGGCGTCACCAGCGCAATACCGAACAAATTGCCACGCCACCAGAACAGCCATCCCTTGGCGACAGCATTGAGCGGCAATATATCTGCTACAGCCAGGGTAGCTACTCCGATGGCGGCTGCCAGGGCTGCAACAACTGATCCGATGAGAATCAGCCACAGGTAATCGATCGAATGCTGCAACTTGGGATCAAAGCGTTTGCTATTGACTAACAGCCAGAACGCCAGTAACGGCTCGATGACATTGCTTAATGCAATAAAGAAAGAGAGCGGAACGGAACGGCCTGCGGCCAGATATGCCGCCATTGAGCCGATGAAAATGCCGGGCAGGTACTTCTTGCCGCCAAGAATCAGTGCAGCAAGACCCAGCCCACTGGGAAGCCAGACTGGCGAGATGTTGCCGTCGGTGGTCAGGTTGGCCAGGACGAACTGGATGAGCAGCGCATACAGCAGCGCCAATCCAAGCAGCTTGGGAACGTCGGACCAGCGGTAGAATGCTAATGGATGCATATCTGACCT
>CAYOJU010000067.1:5799-15731 GCA_964404355.1 uncultured Sideroxydans sp.
GCAGCTTGGGAACGTCGGACCAGCGGTAGAATGCTAATGGATGCATATCTGACCTCAGTTATTCACCCACACTGCAACAACCAACTGCATCACTCCCACTCAATGGTCGCGGGTGGCTTGCCGGAGATGTCGTACACCACACGGTTGATGCCGCGAACTTCGTTGATGATGCGGTTGGAAACCTTGCCCAGCAGCTCGTAGGGCAGGTGCGCCCAGTGAGCCGTCATGAAGTCCTGCGTCTGCACAGCGCGCAATGACACCACCCACTCGTAGGTGCGTCCGTCGCCCATCACGCCGACCGATTTGACCGGCAGGAACACAGTGAAAGCCTGTGAGGTCTTGTCGTACCAACTCTTGCCGGATTCATCCTTCGTATTGCGCAGTTCCTCGATAAAGATGGCATCTGCCCTGCGCAGCAGTTCGGCGTATTCACGTTTCACCTCCCCCAGAATGCGCACGCCCAGACCGGGGCCGGGGAACGGATGGCGGTATACCATGTCGGCCGGCAAGCCCAGTGCAACGCCCAATTCGCGCACTTCATCCTTGAACAATTCGCGCAAGGGCTCCAATAGTTTCAGATGCAAAGATTCCGGCAGTCCGCCGACGTTGTGGTGCGATTTGATCGCATGCGCCTTCTTGGTTTTGGCTCCGGCTGATTCGATTACGTCCGGATAGATGGTGCCCTGCGCCAGCCACTTGGCTTGTTTGAGCTTGGCGGATTCGCGCTGGAACACTTCGACAAACTCGCGTCCAATGATCTTGCGCTTCTGCTCCGGGTCGGTGACGCCCGTCAGGTGTTTCATAAATTCGCCGCTGGCATCCACATGAATGACCTTCATGTGCATACTCCTGCCGAAGGTCTCCATCACCTGCTCGCCTTCCTTCAGGCGCAACAGGCCGTTGTCCACGAACACGCAGGTAAGCTGGTCGCCGATGGCACGGTGAATCAATGCAGCCGCTACTGAAGAATCCACGCCGCCGGACAGACCGAGAATTACCTCTTCGTCGCCGACCTGAGCCTTGATCCTGGCCACCGCTTCAGCGATGTAATCCGGCATGTTCCAGTCCTGCCCGCAACCGCAAATATCATGCACGAAACGGCCAATGATGGCTTTGCCCTGATAGGTATGGGTGACTTCCGGATGGAACTGCACCGCATAGTAGCTGCGCGACTCGTCTGCCATCGCGGCAAATGGAGTGGCCTCGTTGGAGGCGATAGCCGTAAAACCGGACGGCATTGCCGTCACCTTGTCGCCGTGGCTCATCCATACATCCAGCAGGCCGTGGCCTTGCGCGTTGGTCTTGTCCTGTATGCCGTCGAACAGTTTCGAATGGCCTTGTGCTCGAATCTCGGCATACCCGAACTCGCGCACCTTGCCGCTTTCAACCTTGCCGCCCAGTTGCGCCGCCATGGTCTGCATGCCGTAGCAAATTCCAAACACCGGCACCTTCAGGTCGAACACGACTTGCGGCGCTTTAGGCGTCTCTTCTTCATAAACGGAATTCGGACCGCCCGACAGGATGATGCCTGCCGGGTTAAAGGCGCGGATATCCGCCTCGCTCATGTCCCACGGATGCAGTTCGCAATAGACATGCGTTTCGCGCACGCGGCGGGCAATGAGCTGGGTGTACTGGGAACCGAAATCAAGGATGAGGATTTTTTTATGCATTTTTAGCTCGTGGCTGGTTGCTTGTAGCTGGTAGCAAAACGGTTCAGCTACCCGCCGCAAGCTACTCGCTACCCGCAAATCTAGTTAATTGGAAAAACTCAGTTTCTTGTGCAAGCTGCGTAACATCTTTCCTATTTCGTCGGCTTGTGCCGTTACTTCTTGCCAATCGAATTCGTCCAGATAACCGAGTTTCTGAGCAATCAATAGCTGCGTTTCAAGCTCTGCCAGAGAACCCAAAGCAATCGCTATAAACCGGGCAAAATCTCGATCCGATTGGCGCTCCTTTCCTTCTGCAATATTTGACGGAATCGAAACCGCCGCCCGTTGCATCTGGCTGGATAGCCCATATTGTTCATTCTTTGGAAACCTGCCCAACAACCGGTAAACCAGCACAACAAAATCAACTGATTTTTGCCACACCAATAGCGAACGATACGATTCAATCGGCATTTGCTCTTCCGCCTGCAGTTAGCTACGAGCTACCGGCTACCAGCTACCAGCTTAGTCAATATGATAATTCGGCGCTTCTTTGGTGATCTGTACGTCGTGCACATGCGATTCGCGAATACCGGCAGAGGTGATTTCGACGAATTCGGCCTTGGCATGTACGGTGGGGATATCCGGGCAGCCCAGGTAACCCATGCTGGAACGCAAACCGCCGAGCAACTGGTGAATCACGGCCAATACGCTGCCTTTGTAAGGTACGCGCCCTTCCACGCCTTCCGGTACCAGTTTGTCCTGATTGGCTTCATTGTCCTGGAAGTAGCGGTCTTTCGACCCCTGTTGCATTGCACCCAGGGAACCCATGCCGCGATAACTCTTGTAAGAACGTCCCTGATACAGTTCGATCTCGCCCGGCGCCTCTTCAGTTCCTGCGAACAGACCACCCAACATGACGGTATGTGCACCGGCTGCGATGGCTTTGGAAATATCCCCCGAGAAACGCACGCCGCCGTCAGCGATGAGGGGCACGCCGGAATCCGCCAAGGCATCCGCCACATTGTGGATTGCGGAAATCTGCGGAACACCGACACCGGCCACCATGCGCGTGGTGCAGATCGATCCGGGACCGATGCCGACCTTGACACCGTCCGCTCCGTGATCCACCAGCGCTTTGGCAGCAGAAGCTGTAGCGATGTTGCCACCAATGACATCCACCTTGGGATAGTTCTTCTTGACCCACTGTACGCGGCTCAGCACGCCTTGCGAATGACCGTGCGCGGTGTCCACCACCAGCACATCCACGCCCGCTTCAACCAGCAATGCAACGCGCTCTTCTGTTCCTTCACCCACACCGACAGCTGCTCCAACGCGCAGACGGCCCAGCTCATCCTTGCAGGCAAGGGGATGTTCGCTGGATTTAAGAATGTCTTTTACCGTGATCAAACCGCACAGCTCGTATGCGTCATTTACAACCAGCACGCGTTCAATGCGGTGCTTGTGCATCAGGTTGCGCGCTTCGTCGCGGTTGGCGTTCTCTTTGACGACGATGAGCCGGTCACGCGGCGTCATGATGTTGGTGATTGACTGGTCGAGATTGCTCTCGAAACGCAGATCACGGTTGGTCACGATACCGACGACTTTCTTTCCTTCCAGTACCGGCAGGCCGGAAATCTTGTGCAGACGGGTAAGATTGAGCACATCGCGCACAGTCATGTTCGGCGCGATGGTGATGGGATCTTTCACAACACCGCTCTCGAAGCGCTTCACTTTGGCAACCTGCAGTGCCTGTTCTTTGGCAGTCATGTTCTTGTGAACAATACCGATGCCGCCTTCTTGCGCCAGTGCAATTGCAAGGCGTGCCTCGGTAACGGTGTCCATGGCTGCGGACAACAGCGGAATGTTCAGGGTGATGTTGCGGGTGAGCTGGGTGCGCAGACTGACATCGCGCGGCAATATGTTGGAATGTGCAGGAAGCAGCAGCACATCGTCAAAAGTAAGGGCTTTTTGGGTGATACGCATGGGAACTGTCCTCTGCAAAGAGCGCATTATATCAAAACTAGCGCAGAGGCCGTACAGCGTTTACCCCCCGCTCTTCCCCTTGCTGCTCATCACGTAGATCAGGTACTCGAAAAAGACATCACACCAGCTCTGGTCATTATCCTTGAGCGTCATCAGCAACTTGTTCACTTCGCCAATGGGCCAGTTGGGATTGAACCGCACCAGCATTTCTGCGGGATAGGTCGGCAGCATGGCCATCAGCTTGTCGCCCAGCTTGTTGATCTCTTTCAGCATCAACGCCAGATCCTTGTCCGAATCGATTTCGGCGGTGATATCCCCATAGGTTTTGGGGTGTTGCTTGGTGTACTCGATAAAATTGCCCAGCACGAAGAAGAATTCGCTCTTGTTATTCTCCGATATCGCATCCCCCAGCATGAAAGGCTGCACGGTCAATTCCAGCCAGTAATAGTTCAGTTTTGGATTCTTCAGCTTGCTCACGCCGACATAACCCTGGCGCTCCTGCGCCCGATGGATACAGTCGTCGAGTATCAGCTTGTCGGAAGCGCGGGTCGTCAGGTCGGCATCTTTCAATACGATGGGCTTGACCATGAAGAAGTCGGGAAGGTCGTCAAACAACTTACCCGAGTTCTGGTGCGCCCGGTAATAGAAACGGAATAACCTGAGCACCAGTTCCTGATTCTTGTCTACCCGGTAGTAATCCGGGTTGATGCCAGTCGGCAATTGTGTATTGGACATTTCGGCTTGCAACTCCGCTATTTGTCGTTCCTGAACTCCTGAGATTGGGAGCCTGGTCTAAACTCGGGCGCTATCATAAATTGACGCGAGACAAATTAACAGCTAGTTTCGCATCCATCGTCTATTGGAGGATGTCATGAAGCGCTATTTTACGATCATTACGCTGGCACTGATCAGTTTTAGTGTCCATGCCGAACTGAGCAAATGGGTGGATGCGGACGGCAAAGTACACTATTCGGATACCCCTCCACCCGAGGTAACGACGAAAAGCGTTCGCAATATCGCGGGCAAGGAACAGGCAGATGCTCCCGCCAGTTATGCCCCAAAAAGCCTTGCCGAACGCGAAGCTGAAATAAGGAAATCCAAACAGACCAGGGAAGATGCCTCAAAGAAGAAAGCCGAGGAAGATGCCAAGGTTGATACAAAAAAGCGTAACTGCGAGGCTGCTCGCCAGAATGCGAGAACTTTGGAGGATGGGCGTGTCGTCACCTACGACGCAAATGGAGAACGGAAATTCATGGAAGATTCCGAGCTTGCTCAACGCCTGGAGGAAGCTCGCAAGGCCATCAGCACCAACTGCAACTAGGCGTTGACCACAGCGGCTTTGCCGCCGCTTTCTTCGCTCAGCTTCAGAGCCTCTTCGATATCCACCGATACCACCTTGGAGACGCCGCGCTCCTGCATGGTCACGCCGATAAGCTGCTGTGCCATTTCCATGGTGATCTTGTTGTGACTGATGTAAACAAACTGCGTTTTCTCCGACATCTTCTGGATCAACCGGCACAACCGCTCGGTATTTGTGTCGTCCAGCGGTGCATCCACCTCGTCCAGCACGCAGAAGGGCGCCGGATTGAGCTGGAATAGCGAAAACACCAGCGCGATGGCAGTCAATGCCTTTTCACCACCGGACAATAAATGGATGGAGGCATTCTTCTTGCCCGGCGGATGCGCCATCA
Source organism: uncultured Sideroxydans sp. (assembly GCA_964404355.1). Classification (GTDB taxonomy): domain Bacteria; phylum Pseudomonadota; class Gammaproteobacteria; order Burkholderiales; family Gallionellaceae; genus Sideroxyarcus. Next base: position 11,123 of record CAYOJU010000067.1, read on the forward strand.
CCTGAACGCCGCTGTCGAGTATCTCTTCACCGGTCAGCACCAGCTTGGCATCGCCCCCGCCAAACAGGATGGGGAACAACTCGGACAGGTGGCGATTCACCTCCTCGTACGTTGCCATCAGCAGGTCGCGCGATTCCTTGTCGATACGGCGGATCGCATCTTCCAGGGTTTCGATCGCCTCGTTCAAATCCTTGGCCTGCGCATCCAGGTAAGTCTTGCGCTCCTGTGCCGTTTGCAATTCTTCCAGTGCCGCCAGGTTCACCGCGCCCAGCGCCGTAATCTCGTTGGCCAAGCGTGTCAGCTCGTTCTGCAGGCCACCCGCCTTGGCACCCTCGATCAACGGCAACAGCGGTTCCTCATCCACACCCTGCAGTTGTTCCGCCCATTGTTCAAACTGGATGCGCGCTTCCTGTTCCTTCAGCGTTATCTCGCCAACCTTCTCGCGCAGCGGATGCAGCTTCTGTTCGCAGGCCATGCGCTCCTGTTCCATGCGGTTCAGGTTCAGCGTGGCGTTTTCCAGAATGTTGCGCGCCTCGGCCAGCGCCTGTTCATGCACCTGGCGCTGTTGCAACGCGCCCTGCAACTGTTGATCCGCGTCACCTTCGCTCAGGTTCGCCTGTTCGTTGCGGCTATGCGCCAGCGCTTCTTCCAGTTGCGTCAGCGTTTCGCCTTGCTGCTTCATGTTCTGTTCCAGATCGGCAAGCTTCTCCGTGCAGGTCTTGGCGAAGAAACGCGCTTCCTGCAATTCATGCTGGGCCTTTTGTGCGCGGTCGCGCTGTTCGCGCAGCAAATTGTCCTGCGTGCCGGATTGTTGCCGTGCCTGATCGCTTTCCGCCTGCTGCGACGCAAGCTTCTCGCGCTGGATCTCCATCTGCTCGGCAATTTCCTGCAACTGGCGTTGTTCGTTGTTGACGCGCTCGGCCAATTCTTCCAGTTCCTGTGCGATCTGCAGGTTGCGTTCCTGCGTGCGCTCATTGGCTTGGGTCAGTTTCAAAATCTGCATCTGCAAACTGTGCTGGCGCTGCTGCAGGTCGCTGGTAGAACTGCGCAGCGGCGCAATACGTCCCTCGACGGAATGGTAAGCCTCTTCGGCCAACGCGGATTGCTGTTTGCCCTGCTCCAGTGCCGCGACGCGCTGTTGCGTTTCCTGTTGCAGTTGCTCGATTTCGCGCTGGCGCGCCAGCACGCCATGCAACTGGCTGTCCGGCGCATGGAACAGCACGCTGTGCGCGCCAACCAGATGGCCCTGCGCCGTGACCAGCCAGGCACCTGCAGCCAAACTCCCCCGCAGATTCATGGCCTCTTGCAAACTCCCAACTGCAAACACGCCGGATAGCCAGTCGTTCACAACTGCAGTCGCCTGTGCATCCTGACAACGCACATAGTTGGCCAGCGGTGTCAGACCGGCCTGAGTTGCCGCCGCAGAGGTGCGCGAGCCGTCTGCCGCATATACGGCCAGTTTAGCGGGCGGAGCTTCACTCCAGTTGGCCGCATCTTCCAGACGCGGCAACGCCAGCGCATTGATACGTTCGCGCAACACCGCTTCCAGCGCGTCTTCCCAGCCCTGCTCGATACGGATGGACTGCCACAGGCGCGGTGCGCTCTCCAGTTGGTGCTGCGTGAGCCACGCTTTCAGGTTCTTGTCATTGTCGAGTTGCGCCTGCAACTGCTGCAAGGCATTCAGCCGCGCTTCGGTCTGCGCCAGTTGCCGTTCCAGTTCCTGCAACGCGTCGCGCTGTTTGCGGCGCTCGGCATCGGCCAGCGGCAAGCGTTCCTGCAATTCGGCCAGTTGCTGTTGCTGCATCTCGTATTCGGCCTGCATTTCAACCAGCTGTTGCTGGTGCTGCTCCAGCGCCTCAATATCGGCCTGCGGCAAATTATCGCGTTCCAGCATCAGCCGCGAGCGGCGGTTGTCCAGTTGCTGAACATTGCCCTGCACATGCCCGCGCTGCGTCTCGGAAATCTGTAGTTGCTGCTGGATCAGCATCTGCTCGCGCTGCATCGCGTTGAGACGCTCCAGCGCCACACGCGCCGCCTCTTCAACTTGCGGCAGGCTCTGTGCCTCGACTTCGCTGCGGTTCTCGCAGGTCGCCACGCGTATGGCTGCATCTTCCTGCTGTTGCTGCCAGTGCGTGCGCAAAGTACGCAAGCCCTGCAACTGCGTCTGCTGTTGCGCGATCTGGCGTTCGCCGTTCTGGATTTGTTGCGACAGGCGGTTGCGCTGTTCGACGAGGAAAGCAATCTGCTGTTCCAGCCGCAACACCTCGGCATTGCTCGCATACAACTCGCCCTGCTTGGCGTGCAGCGCGTCAGACAGCCCGAAATGATCGCTGCGCGCGCTTTCCAGCTTGGCCTCGACTTCGCGCAGCTTGGCGATCTCGGCTTCCAGGTCGTTCTTGGTCTTCTCGACCTGCTGTGCAAACCGCGCGCGGCGGGACTCGGCTTCCTGCTTGTTCACCAGCCACAGCAGCTTTTGCGTGGTATCGCGCCGCGCTTCCAGCTCGCGGTAGGTCTTGGCCACTTCGGCCTGCTCGCCCAGATGCACAAGCTGCTTGTCCAGCTCCTGCAGGATGTCGCTGACGCGCAGCAGGTTGTCGCGGGTATCGCCCAGGCGCAGTTCGGTCTCGCGCCGGCGGTCGCGGTATTTGGACACGCCTGCGGCTTCTTCCAGGAATACGCGCAGTTCTTCCGGCTTGGCCTCGATAATCCGCGAGATCATGCCCTGCTCAATAATGGCATAGGCGCGCGCACCCACCCCGGTGCCAAGGAAGATATCGGTAATGTCCTTGCGGCGTACCGATTGGTTGTTGATGTAATAGTTGGAATCGCCGTCGCGCGCCAATACGCGCTTGATGGAGATCTCGGCATAGGTCGCCCACTGCCCGCCGACCTTGCCCAGCGAATTATCGAACACCAGCTCGACGCTGGCACGCGCCACCGGCTTCCGGGTACCCGCCCCATTGAAAATCACGTCCTGCATGGATTCGCCGCGCAAAGCCGAGGCGCGGGACTCGCCCAGCACCCAGCGCAACGCGTCGATGACGTTGGATTTGCCGCAACCGTTGGGCCCGACGATACCCACGAGCTGCCCCGGCAGCGCGATATGGGTGGGATCAACGAAGGACTTGAAACCGGCTAACTTGATATGTGCTAGACGCAATTTGGTTCAGGCTGACGATATAATGCGCCGCATTCTAACTGAACCCGAGCCCCTCACCAAATGACCTCCCAACCTACTAAGACATTAGAGACTTTTCCCAACCCCCAACCCGGGCGCGACTACCACATCCACATGGAAATCCCGGAATTCACCTGCCTGTGCCCCAAAACCGGCCAGCCGGACTTCGCCACCCTGATCCTGGATTACATTGCCGACGAGAAATGCGTGGAGTTGAAGAGTCTGAAGCTGTACATCTGGTCATTCCGCAATGAGGGCCATTTCCACGAAGATGTGACCAACCGCGTGCTGGACGACCTGGTTGCGGCCACCCAGCCCCGATTCATGCGCCTGACCGCCAAGTTTTATGTACGAGGCGGTATTTTTACCAATGTGGTGGCGGAGCACCGCAAACCGGGCTGGCAGCCTGCGCCGCTGGTCGACTTAACGCAGTTCTCGACGCAATCCAATACGCGCGGGTAACAGGCAATGTTGGAATGTTAGACCGGACCCCGTGATTTTTCGTTATGCCCTATCCACATAGGTACCAGATGAAACGGATCTCTCGGAAACCAATCTGCACGATGATGATTGTCCTGGCGGGTTGCACTTCGCATCAAAAACCGCCCTCAATCCCCCCAGAACTGCTCAAGGGCGCTGTTCTTTCTCCTGCGAAGATGCAAGCTGGTTGTCTACTACCGGAGCCTTCCCTGCTCGATGCCGTGAGGGTACCGACTACAATTGAAATGAATATTAAGGTCGGTGCATCGGGACACCCTGTTGACGCTCGGATTCTTAAGTCCACTGGGTATGCCGTTCTTGATGATGCATTTGTAAGTGCAGCAAAGAACTGCTCGTTTTCTCCCGCCACGGCAAATGGAACTCCTACTGACTATTGGTATAAGCTTCCATATACATGGGCACCCAAGCAAAATTTTGCTGGACCTTCACGCTGCTTCCCACTTCCATACCCCCGCAGCGCCTTGTTTTCAGGCGAGACGGACACGGTCAAAGTTGAATTTCGACTCCACTCTAATAGCCCCACGATCGAAACCCGATTTACCAGTGCGCAAAAGATTCCAGTCCTAACACAACTGTCCGTCAGTGCAGTGGAACGATGCTTCGATCATAGTGAGGTGCGTCAAGGATTGGATGTTGAGCGTTGGTACAGCGTTAGCTTTGATTGGCGGATTCGGGAGTAGCTGTCATCCAAGCGTGGCATAACCATCCGTTCAACCGGACCTTGCGCACGGGAACACGGAGTCAGGTCTAACATTCAAACATTTCCCGCATCCAAAAATTAGAGGGTCAGGTCTAGCTAAGTCGCACCCCATTCTCTTTATTGAGTATCCAGCTACGCCAGAATCGGATCAACAGCGGCCAGCCAGCACGCATCAAGGTTCGCTTCCACTACCTCGACCACTTTCTCGTCCAGCTTGCCTTCCTCCGCTT
>CAYOJU010000068.1:0-7895 GCA_964404355.1 uncultured Sideroxydans sp.
TGCACCCTACGCATAAACAAATACAACTCCTCCACCTTCGCCCTCGCCCAAGGCGTCCTCCTTAAAAACTTCAAACTCGATTTAACACTCGGATCATGCGTGAAGCAGCGGATAGGAATAGCTTCGCCCATCGCCTCCCATCCCATGCTTTCTGAAAGTTGCGTGACGATCATCTCAAGCGTAGTGCCTTCCAGTGCAGGGCGGCCTGCAGGTTTCTTGTCGGTATTCATGTCCGGATTTTACAGGTGAACGCAACGCCTGAGCGTTTACAATGCGCTCCTTGATTTCAGATTCACATCACATGTCAGACCCCATCCGTCTCGCCAAACGCCTTGCCGAATTAGTTCACTGCTCGCGCCGTGAAGCGGAGCTGTATATCGCGGGAGGCTGGGTGTCGGTGGACGGGCAGGTGGTGGAAGAGCCGCAGTTCATGGTGTCGGCCCAGCGGGTCGAGTTGCATACGGATGCCACGCTGGTTCCTATGGAGCCGGCAACCATATTGTTTTACAAGCCGCACGACACAGACACGAATGCAGATTCAATCAAGCTACTGCTCTGCTCCGATACGCGCGCACCGGACGATCGTTCCGGCATCCGCCTGCTTAAGCAACACTTTCTGCGACTGACGCAGTGTCTGCCGCTGCAAATACATGCGAGCGGTTTGGCAGTGTTTACCCAGGACTATCGCGTGACGCGCAAACTGACCGACGATGTTGCCACCATCGAGCAGGAATATATCGTCGAGGTTGCGGGTGATCTGGTTCCCGATGGACTCACGCTGCTCAACCATGGACTCAGTTTTAACGGAAAGCCGTTGCCGCCGGTCAAGGTGAGTTGGCAGAACGAAACACATTTGCGTTTTGCGCTCAAAGGCGCGCAACCGGGCCAGATCACGCATATGTGCAAAGCCGTCGGCCTGCAGATGTTGGCGATGAAACGGCTGCGTATCGGGCGTCTGTCGATGTCGAAATTGCCGCTCGGGCAGTGGCGCTATTTGATGCCGTATGAAAAGTTCTAAGTCAGGCCTGGAAATGTCGTCGTTCTGCCAATGGGACGGTGACACGTTGGTGTTGAACATTCTCGGCCGTCCGCGCGCCAACAAGACAAAATTCGGCAAGGTCATTGGCAAGCAGTTGGAGATCCATGTCGCCGAGAATCCGGTGCGTGGCAAAGCGACGGCGCATCTGGTGACGTTCTTGGCGGGGGAGTTCGAAGTAGCCGAGAGTGCGATTGTCGTGGTGTTCGGGGTGTACAACGTCAACAAACAGGTGCGCATTACTGCGCCAAAACAATTGCCTTGCTTGATTGCAAAGCGCTTGGAAGAGAAATGAAATCTGCGGGGGGTATCAGCCGAATAGTCGCTTCAGCGCGCTGCCCAGCCAGCCGCCGGTATTGTCTCTGGTCGATTCTAGCCCCAGGTTTTGCTTGACGCATTCCGCGTAGTCCGCGTCGTCGCCCTTGATGTGGTTGACCAACCAGATTTTCAGCATGGAGAGAAGTTCCGGCGTGACATTTTCCCCGGCTTCGGCGCGTTTCAGGAATTCCCCTACGCGTTTGGTGAAAATCTCGTGTACGCGTTTGTGTGCCTTCAGGAAAGGATAGGCTGCGCGCTCCTGCAATTCTTCTTCAAATGCAAAATGGGTGAGGGTGTAGTCGACGAGTTCTTGCAGTACATGACCAGTTGCTTTGCTGTCGCCAATTTCATTCGCAGAATTGAGTTCGTTCAGGTAATCAACGATGCGCCGGTGCTGCTTGTCGATTACTTCGATCCCGGTGTCCAAATCGCTGGACCAGTGCAGGTATGCCATAATTCCTCCAATTGATGCCAATTGTATCTTGGTCTTGTTTTCTAGCCGGGCATTGTTTCTTACCCATACTCCCTAGTCAATGGTAATTAGACAGACTGATTTCCTCGGGTTCCATGCATGAGTGATTCCTTACCCGCAAAGCCTCGCAGTCTTTTGCGCCGCTACCTGGTGGCAGGGTATGCCACGTTCATTGTTTATGCCAGCTTGGCGCCGTTTATTGGCTGGCAGGAGCAGGGGCTGGAGTTTTGGGCGGTGCTTACTTCGCCTTTAGGGTTGACTTATACCGGCTTTGACGCGTTAAGCAATCTGTTGGCCTATTTTCCGTTTGGTTTGCTGCTGGCACTCACCATGCGTACGTACTTCGGCAAGGGGGGTAGTGTTTTGTTGGCCACACTGCTGGCAATGTCCCTTTCTGGCGCAATGGAATATCTGCAAATGTATTTGCCCATGCGTACCAGCTCCAATGTCGATATTTTGACCAACAGCATCGGGGCATTGGGAGGAGCGCTGGTAATGGTGTCAACAGGCGGACGCGCCTGGTTCGTTCGCCTTACGCAATGGCGCATCGGATTGTTCCGGCAGGGATCAGGCGTCGATTTCGGTCTGGCGCTGGTGATGTTGTGGATGTTCGCGCAGATCAACCCTTCATTGCCGATGCTGGGCAACGTGTTTATCACGGAACCCGCCTTCCGCATGCTGGTTGCCGAACCGGATCAGCCGTTCAATATCTGGGAAAGCATGGCAGTTGCGCTGAACTTGCTGATGGTTGGCGCGCTCTTGCTTACCTTGTTGCGCATACGCCGGCATGTGGTGCTTGGACTGGTGGTGCTGCTGAGCGTGGTGGCCCTGGCGAAATTTATTGCGGCGGCATTATTGCTAAAATCCTGGGCGCTGCTGCTGTGGCTGAATGGCGAAGCGATCCTGGGCATCGTGATCGGCGTGCTGCTGATTACCGGCGTTTCCTGGTTGCGGCACTCGCGACTGATCTGGGTAACCGCGCTGGGGGCGCTGATTTATGTAGTGCTATCGTACTGGGTGCTGGACAGTGGTACGCCGTCAGCCGCAATGCGCTTGTACCAGTGGCGATATGGGCACTTGGGCAATTACAACAGATTGTCGCATTTGGTGTCGCTGGTCTTTCCGTTGCTGCTGGGCGCGTATCTGTGGCTGGCGCGAGCTTCATATAAACATCATCAGGAGGGGAAATGAGTTATTACCATAAGCATGTATTTTTCTGCGAAAACCAGCGTGCGGCGGGTGAAGAATGCTGCGGTAACCACAATGCCAAGGCAGCTCGCGCCTACGTCAAGGACAAGGTCAAGTCGCTGGATATCTCGACCGAAAAGAACTTAATCCGCATCAATTCGGCTGGCTGCCTGGGACGTTGCGATCTGGGGCCTGTTCTGGTGATCTATCCAGAGGCGGTCTGGTATACCTACGTCGATCAGGCAGACTTGGACGAAATCATTGAAGAACACTTGACCCACGGCCGTGTGGTCGAAAGGTTGAAAATCTGATGACTGTTGTACAGAAAGTATTTTCCATCACGGGGGCGGCCGGTCATATTGAAGGCGTCGTACACCTGCCGCATGATGTTTCGCGCGCAATCGCGGTCGTGGCGCATCCACTGCCGACCATGGGGGGCACGATGGACAACAAGGTGGCGGTTACGCTGGCCAAGACATTTGCCGAACTCGGTTGTGCAACACTGCGCTTCAATTTCCGCGGCGTGGGCGCAAGTGAGGGCGAATTCACCGGCGGCGACGGTGAAGAACAGGATATGGTTGCCGTTGTGCATTACGCACGTGAACAATTCGGGGATGAGTTGCCTCTGGTTCTGACGGGATTCTCTTTCGGCGGATATGTAGCTGCACGCGCAGCAAACCTGCTTCAACCTCAACATCTGGTACTGGCGGCCCCCGCTGTAGGGCGTTTTGCCATGCCGGCAGTTTCGCCGGACACGCTGGTCATCCATGGAGAACTTGACGATGTGATTTTGCTGGCAGATGCCTTCGATTGGGCGCGCCCGCAGCATTTACCCATAGTCGTGTTGCCCCAGGCCGGGCACTTCTTTCATGGGCGCCTGACGCAGTTGCACAACATCATCAAGCGACATTTCACCGGCGTGGCGCTATGAGCGTTGTCATACGCGCGACCGGATTGCAGAAGTCCTACGGCAGCCTGCGCGTAGTGGACGGTCTCGATTTATCCATCCGCAAGGGCGAGTGCTTCGGGCTGCTCGGTCCCAACGGCGCGGGAAAAACCACCACCCTGCGCATGCTGCTGGGATTGATCGAGCCGGACGCGGGCACCGCCACGCTGCTCGACTTGCCGGTGCCGCAGGCGGCACGCGAGGCGCGTATTCGTGTCGGTGTGGTGCCGCAGATGGATAATCTTGATCCCGACTTCACCGTAGCGGAAAACCTGCTGGTGTATGGGCGCTATTTCGGCATGCAGGACAGCGAGATTGAGGCGCGCATTCCCTCGTTGCTCGAGTTTGCCAGCCTCTCCAACAAGCGCGATGTGAAAGTGCCGACGTTGTCAGGCGGCATGAAGCGGCGCCTGACGCTGGCGCGTGCACTGGTGAACGACCCCGATGTGATCTTTCTGGACGAGCCGACCACCGGACTCGATCCGCAGGCGCGCCACCTGATCTGGCAGCGCCTGCGAGAATTGACGCAGCAGGGCAAGACGCTATTGCTCACCACGCACTTCATGGACGAGGCCGAACGCTTGTGTCACCGCCTTGCCGTGATGGACAACGGCAAGCTCATCAGCGAGGGTTCGCCGCATGAACTGATAGAACAGAACATCGAGCCGCAAGTGGTTGAAGTGTTCGGCGAGACTTCGGGGCAATGGGCGAACGAGCATGTGGCAACATTTTCGCAGCGCTTTGAAGTCAGCGGCGAGTCGGTGTTCTGTTACGTGAAAGATGCGCAGCCCTTGGTTGCACACCTGCAAGCACAAAACGAATTGCGCTATCTGCACCGTCCGGCGAATCTGGAAGATGTATTTCTGAAATTGACTGGTAGGGAGATGCGCGAATGAATCTGATTATTCGCATGTTGTGGGTCATCATTCGCTCCTTCTTCCTGAAACGGATGGACAAAGGAAACTATACGAGCTCGCTCAAGATGCGCGTGCTGCCCAATGATATTGACATCAACTTCCATATGAACAACGGTCGCTATCTGACCATTTGCGATCTCAATCGTGTGGATGTGTTTGCGCGTAGCGGTCTGCTGAAGGCGATGTTCAAGCGCGGCTGGATACCGGTGATTGCCGAACACAGCATGACCTACAAGAAGCCGCTGAACATTTTTCAGCGTTATGAGGTGAAGCTGGAAGTGCAGCGCTGGGATGAGAAATATTTCTATATGACGCATACTTTCATTTGCGGAGGTCGGATCGCCGCCGAAGGAACCTCTAAGGGTTGCGTGTACGAGCGCGGTGTCGGCGTGGTACCTCCAGACCGGGCGTTTGCAGCGGTGGATGAGGATAGAAATAAATGAGTGCCTATGCTTTACCGCGTTTGAGCTTGCGATTTTTCCCAATCTGGCGGAGGCATTGGCTGGTATGGAAAAAAATCGCGGTCCCTTCGATTCTCGGCCATCTTGCCGACCCGGTGATCTATATGCTGGGCTTGGGCTACGGTCTGGGTAGTCTGCTGCCTAGCATGGGTGGCATGTCGTACATGGCGTTCCTTGCGGCGGGTACTGTGTGCTATAGCACCATGAACAGTGCAAGCTTTGAAGCGTTGTATTCCGGCTTCGCCCGCATGCATGAGCAGCGTACCTGGGAGGCGATTCTCAACACCCCCGTGTCGCTGGACGATGTGGTGTTGTCAGAGATCCTTTGGGCAGCCACCAAGAGCCTGATGTCCGGAGTGGCGGTGCTTGCCGTGATCTGGATACTCGGACTGTCCCACTCCCTTATGTCATTGTGGATGATCCCGCTGGCGCTGTTGATCGGCCTGGCGTTTGCCGCCATCGGTCTGATCATGACCGCGCTGGCTCCGGCGTATGACTTTTTCATGTACTACTTCACTCTGGTCATCACGCCGATGATGCTACTATGCGGCGTCTTTTTTCCGGTCGCCCAGTTGCCGCAGGGCTTCCAGGCCGCAGCCAGCGTATTGCCGCTGACGCATGCGGTGGATTTGGCACGGCCGTTGATGAGCGGTACGATTCCGCCACAGGCGATGCTGCATATCGGCGTGCTGCTGGCGTATACGCTGATCGCTTTCTATATTTCGCTGGTACTGTTCCGGCGGCGTTTGTTGAGGTAATTGTCATGTTGTGGCTCAAGGCTTTTCATATTTTCTTCGTAGTCAGCTGGTTCGCCGGGCTTTTTTATCTGCCGCGTATTTTCGTCAATCATGCGATGGCGCAAGAGCAGGCCGTGCGTGATCGTCTGAAATTGATGGAGCGCAAGCTGTACAAGTTCGTTACACCCATCGGTGCACTGGCTGTCATCACAGGCTTGTGGTTGTGGATTGGATTTGCAGACCAGCTTGCGCTTGGCGGCTGGATACATGTCAAAACAACACTGGTTGCCGGACTTGTCGCATATCACCTGTACTGCGGCCATCTGGTGAAAGTGTTTGCCGAAGACCGCAATACAAAGAGCCATGTCTGGTTTCGCTTCTTCAATGAAGTGCCGGTGCTGGTGCTAATTGCGGTCGTGATACTTGTTGTGGTGAAGCCCTTCTAAAATGCCTGATTATTTCGCTACCTGCCCGCGCGGACTGGAAAAACTGCTCTCCGACGAACTCGCCGGATTCGGTGCCACCGATGTGCGTACTACCGATGGAGGCGTCGGCTTCGCGGGCGATTGGCCGACGTGCTATCGCATCAACTTGCAAAGCCGTCTGGCCTCGCGCATCCTGTGGCGCGTAAAAGATGCGACGCCGTTTCGTAACGAGCAGGACGTATACAAGACCGTATACGATCTGCCGTGGGCGCGCTGGTTTGACGTGAACTGCACCATCCTGGTCAAGGTCACCGCGATCAAATGTCCGCTCAAGAGCCTGGAATTCATCACGCTCAAGATCAAGGATGCGGTATGCGACAAATTCCGCGCCGAAAAAAACGCGCGTCCCAGCGTGGCCAAGCTGGATCCCGATATGCGCATCCATGCCTTCTTCGAGGGCGAGAAATTCATGCTGTATCTGGATACTTCCGGTGATGCGTTGTACAAGCGCGGCGTGCGTATCCATACCAACATCGCGCCGCTGCGCGAGAACCTGGCCGCGGGCATCCTGAAAATGACCGGCTGGAAGCCCGGTATTCCGCTGCTTGACCCGATGTGCGGCGCTGGAACTTTCCTCATTGAGGCGGCGCAGATCTCGCTCAACATCCAGCCCGGTGTTGCGCGCAATTTCGCATTCGAAAAACTGAAGAATTTCGACGTGAAGATCTGGAACGCGATGCGCGAAGCGGCCATTGCCGCGCAACTGCCAGTAAGCGAATTGCCCATTTACGGCAGCGACCTTTATGGTGACGCGCTCAAGGCCGCGCACCAGAACCTGGAAGAAGCAGGCATTCGCGAAACGGTGGATCTGAAGCAATGCAATGCGTTGGAAGCGTCTCCCCCCGAAAAGGAAGGCATCCTTGTTGCGAACCTGCCCTATGGTGAACGCATGGGCGACGAAGATGAACTGGCCGAGTTGTATCCGCAACTGGGCGACGTGCTGAAAAAGAAATTCGGCGGCTGGAACGCCTATCTGTTCACCGCCGACATGCGCATCGCCAAGCTGATGAGACTGGCGCCGTCCAGACGCACGCCGCTTTACAACGGCGCGATCGAATGCCGTTTGTTCGAGTACAGGATCGTGGCGGGGAGCAACCGGCCAACCTGAGCCGCAGACGAAATGCCTTCAGTTGGTCACGCAACAGGCCATTCGTCAGAAACTGGACGAACGGTCAACGCCGGGACTTCCTTTAGCCGAACTTTTGGGTATCCTACCGGTCTAGTTGGTTACCTGTGCGTATGTCGATATTAGGGGTTTAGTGTGAAAATCGAAATCAATACCAAAGAGATACTTGTGCTGCTGGCTGCTTCGGTGATGAGCCTGCTCGCCAATCT
>CAYOJU010000068.1:7995-15659 GCA_964404355.1 uncultured Sideroxydans sp.
CCAAAGAGATACTTGTGCTGCTGGCTGCTTCGGTGATGAGCCTGCTCGCCAATCTTCCGGACGAAATACGGGGTAGTGTGGTCGATAAAAGATTGCTTTTGGCAGCCCTGATTGCCATGGTGATCGTCGCATTGTTCCGCTATGTGCAGGTATATCTGCTTTTGCTGATTTCCATTCTGGCCATCGGAGCAAACCTTCCGACCGAGATGGCTTCCGCGCTGGGTATCAGCCAGTTTGCAATGATCGCGTCGCTGGCCGCCCTGATTGGGATGGCGTTGCTGAATCGTGCAGTCAAATTGTTGCCTGTGGATCAGGATGATGCTTCTGAGGTGAGTTCCGATGAACGCCAGGAATTGCTGGAAGCAATTGCGAGAGGGGATCAGGCTACGGTTCACCGTTTGCTGGTTTTGAATGTTAGCGCCAACTTTTTTGACAATGGCACGACTCCCTTGCATCTGGCAGCCCAGAAAGGTTATCCGGAAATTGTGCAATTGCTGATCAATTACGGTGCTGACTTCCGCAAAAAGAATGCGGAAGGCAAGACGGCTCTTGAGATTGCACTGGACAAAAAGAAGTTCGTCCAGACAACAGAAATCCTGCACAGGGTAAGCAAACCTTACTATGGCACTTCTGGCCAGGCAGACACGCGGCAACAGGCAGAACCACGGCGCGCGGATGCGGAATTGTGGCAAAGGCAACACGACTTCTGATGCAAGGCCATACAGAGGTGATCTGAGCAGAGTCATCCTGACATTGCACTTCTTTCCCCAGTCTGCGGCGGGAAAATTCACGGACTTGCCGCATTGTGGATATCCAAACCGGGCTATCAGAAATTTTTTTCATTTTGAATGACATACCTGCTTTGTCAACAAGGAAATAGCGGGATTGTGTTGTTGACTGAATTCCTCGGTTTAAGGATACTGCCTGCGCGTAGTTGATTTTCCTATCACGCAGTTAACGAAGTGCACCAACAAGAATGGGGCTGAGCAATATCAGCTTATTGGCATATGAATCGGCCCAAGCCTGAATCGCCACTTCGCCGTTCAACAGATGAAATAGGGAGAGAAACATGAAAACGATCAAACAAATTTTGAATGAAAAAACAAAACCGCTCACTACCGTAGCAATCGATGCTACCGTCCAGAAGGCCATGGAATTGATGCGCGACCGCGATATTGGTGCTGTCATGGTTGTTGACGGTAACAAGCTAAAGGGTATTTTCTCCGAACGCGACTGTGTGCATAAAGTCTCGTCTCTTGGTCGCGACCCGCGGGAAGTTAAGGTGTGCGACGTGATGACTTCCAAGGTGCGTTACGTGACGCTGGATGCGGAAGTTTCGCAGTGCCTTGCGTTGATGACGGAGCGTTTTTTACGCCATCTGCCGGTACTCGATGAGCAGCAAAACATCCTGGGTATCGTCTCGATCGGCGATCTGGTCAAGGCAAAAATATCCGACCAGAGTTTCATTATCGAGCAGTTGGAACGCTACATAACTTCCTGACTCGGAAATGGCTTCTGCACTGATATGCCCGGACTATGCCAGACCGGTGTGGGATTTTGCGTGAAGTAGCTGCAATTGCAATATTTCCTGCCAGGCTTTTTCGGGAAAGCCGTCGCGGTCAAATCTGCCACCCCCGCGGCCATTGGGCTGCAACAAGTCGGCGAAATAGGGTTCTGCTTCGGGCGTGCCCCAGAGTAAGACGATCTTCTCCAGGATATGCGGGAATCGGTCTTCAAGCATTTGCGGGTACTGGCTTGGACTGCATTTCAATGTTTGCAGGACGACATCTCTATCTATCATGGCTATTTCCCCTTGTCCTCAGACTGCGTCCGCGAAACTATAACTGCGCGGACTGCGCCTTCCATCCTGGACTAAGCGTAAAACGAGTAAGCAAGTGCGTCAATCGCTGTCATTCTCCGGTCAGGATGCAGGATAACAACTTTGAACGATGTTCACCGGATTGATTTCTCTTAACAGCCACTTCAGCTTCCATATTCCTGAAAATGCGAGTTCTCCAGGTGGCAAATATATTGCACTGTAAAGGCAAAACCTCGTGGATACGAGTCGGCATAGGACAAACACCGATGGCGGATTTCAGAATTTTCCTAAGCATTATCAGGAAATTCGCCGATGTTGCCGGAACTGAACTGTCATCAGAATGATGCCACTCGCTCCGCCCGAGATATCAGAAATGGCTGTGACGAGGCAGGCAGATGGAATTCTGCGCCAAGCAAATTGGGCTTCAGGTAATTTTTTCTGATCGAAATAAATTGCGGGCGCCAGCAATGCCTGTCGGTGCTATGCGGTAACGCTACCCAAACATCTGCTGGTAAAGGTTTCGAGAAATTTGGATTAATGAACCAACTCCGTTTGCATCGGGAGATTTATCTTAAATGCGGACAGTTACTCCACTCAAAATAAGGAATGATCATGATGCCACATCCTGCACAGGCTGAAGAAGTCGAGCTTGCAATGAGAAAAATGGGAATGGAAAAGAGTGAGGCGAGTGCAGAAAAGCAAGTCAGGGATGCAAATGTGCCAACCAGAAATGCAGAACATATCTGTAATACCGGTCATGGCTCGGCATACCGCGCTGCCTATATCAAAACTCATAACATGGATTTGTAGCAGTATTCAGGCATGTGAAGTTGTTGTAAAGAACCAGCAGGGGGTGTCCCTGATATTCAAGCTAGGAGAAAGTCACATGGCAACCGGTACAGTTAAATGGTTTAACGATGCAAAGGGTTTTGGCTTTGTCACTCCCGATGACGGCACCGTTGATTTGTTCGCTCACTTTTCTGCAATCAACATGAACGGCTTCAAATCACTCAAGGAAGGACAGAAGGTAAGTTACGAAGTGACACAGGGCCCCAAAGGCAAGCAAGCATCAAACATCCAGGCGGCCTGACCGGAATCCTGAATTTCTGACAAATCCCGAAGGACCCACCGGACAGAGAGCAGCAAATGCAGATCTGTCCGGTGTCTGTACGCTTGAAATCATGAATCAACACAGGTCGAAGCTATCTCACTCTGCTTCGCAAAATCCTGTGTTTCCAAACTAATGCACCCAGGCGCAATCCCGAAAATCTGCCTGACGATGACATTGAAACCAAATTTGACCTGGCCCGCTATAATCCGGATGTTTATAGCTCGGACTCACTGCCGGCCAATTTTGGATACGAAAATTGCGTAGCAGGGTGGCATCTGTGAGACGGCGTAATCAAGTCATTTCGTGACGACCACTTGATTGTGGTTTGTAAGTGTAAATTGTTCAGGAGAAAGTAATGGCAGAAGAGAAGAAAGAATCATGGCTGAATTATCTCGCGTTGACTACAGTGATTTTCGCGGTGTGCGCAACATTATCCACGTTCAAGGGCGGCGGCTATTCCACCCGTTCCGTGATGAGCCAATCGCAGGCGTCGGATCAGTGGGCTTTTTTCCAGGCCAAATCCATCAAGTCCTACATGTACCAGATGCAAAAAGAAAATCTGGAACTGAAGCTGCTGGATCTGCCCAGAGGCGCAGGTAAAGAAACGATTAACAGCTATCAGGAAAAAATAGCCGACTACAAAAAGAAGATAGAAAAATACGAGCAGGAAAAAACCGAAATTCAGGAGAAAGCGAAAGAACTGGAAAGCGTTCGCGACGAGGCCCAAAAGCATTCCAAGGCATTCGGCATGGCGATCATCTTCCTGCAAATCGCCATTTTGCTGTCCTCCATATCTGGGCTGCTGAAAAAGAAGCCGGTCTGGTATGCAGGCATGGCCACGGGCATCGTTGGTTTGTTTTTCTTTGTGAATGGTTTTCTGGTGATTTTGTAACGATCACTCACCGCTCAATTCTTCTCCGGTGCCTTCTGATCCCCTTCCCCGCAAGTGAGGAAGGGGTGAGGAAACAAGCGGGGCACTTAGGGCTTTGATATGCAAACTGAAGTCCTTCGGCAGTATCGGACAATTAGATCAAGCCTGTCGGCTGGCTCGCCGATTGCCGTGTTGCACATCGGTGAGCAGGAAACGGGCATAGCCGTTGGGGCGGGAGCCGAACCGGAAAACATTCTGATGCTGGCGCTGGGCTCACAAAGCACAGCCAAACAATTTTTTCATCATGCGCCGCCAACACCGGGCGAGATCGAAAATGCCATCATGCAAGTCGAGGACGAGATAACCCGTGCGAGGGAAATGATTGCGGGTTATTCGATGCTGGTTACGGACGATGCGTCAATTCGCGAGATTGCACATATCGCCACTGGCCATGCTGGAACCGCGCTGCAACTGCCGATTGATGCTGTAGAACAGGTTTTTTCGTTGCTTGCCAGCCATTCACTTGGCAGGCCTGCTTCAATCGCGGGAATATCAGGCAGCCCCGCGTTTGCAGCCACGCTTCTGATACTGCGCGAGTTCATGCATCACCTGAGATTTTTGTCGATCAACGTGACAGCCTGAATTGTCCATCAGGCAAAACAAACTAGGGCTTGCGCCCTGTCGTATCGGCACTATAAAAATAAACCCCGAAATTCACGCGTTGCTGTGCTTCCGGTTTGCCTGCATCGCGTGCTTCAAGTTCTGCGGCCCGCTTGTTTACTTCTTCCAGTACCTGGGCTCCCAGTTTTTTGGCCAGTGCATCCAGTTCGGCGACCGACTCCGTTGTCAGCTTGCTGCAATGAATACTGCTTTCGAGTAGCGGTGGCTGTTGCCCGCCAAGATTGTGCGTGGCAGCGCTCAAGTGATCATGCAGGTTCTGGCCGATGTAATACGCCTTCTCGTCAAAATCGCCCTTCCTGACGAAGGGCTCAGTGTTCAGGCAGACGCGGCCTTCCTCGTCGATTCTGGCAATTCCGGTACGCAACCATTCATCCAGGATCACGCGTGAACGAATGTCCTTGCTGACCGAGGCAACCAGGCCTTCAAACGATGCTCCGCCGCCCTCGCTCATCAGCTTGGGCAATGGACGGTGCCGGCCGGTTTCATCCAGTCGCTTCGGATCGCTGCCCCAAAGTTTCACCAGTCTGGTGCTCAGCGATGCCGAGGGAGGGGCCGTCTGTTCCTGGACTCTTTCCGGGCGCAGATTTTTTACATCCTTGCGGTGTACACCGCTCAAAAGGCTGATGCGGCTGTCGGTCTGCGGCTTTCCCTGAAGCCGGAACTCCTCGGTGGCGACCTCGACATAAATAGATTTCAGCAAGTTCGAAAAATAGGGGAATGTAATCGAATGATTTAGTAGCAGCTTTACCAGTGGGCGCAGCAGGTGGCGCACAGCCGTAATCAGTGCAGATGATGGCGCCTGAAGGCTGGTCTCGGAGGTATTGTCATTTGTATTCATGTGGGTACTTTAGCATACGTGGGAAATATTTACACATATTGCTTGACATGGGAAATATTCCCACGGTATTATTCAGCTACGCGGGAATGTTTCCCACGCAAAGAAGTCCCCGCAGCGATCAAGAAGCAGCACAGTCTATGTAACTATTTGTTTATTAGCCACTTGATTGCTTAACTTCAATTAATGATTGGAGAATAATCATGGAAACTATGTACTTGACCAGAATGAGCGCAGGAAAGCTGGGTACCCCGTTAGGGGACAGGATCATCGAGCAGCACCATACGGTCAGCGAGATCATTTCTCGCGCAGAAGAGGTGCTAGCCAAGGAACTGGGCCAGGATTTGGCCGATTATGCCGAGCTGGAAGAAGTATGCACGCGCGGCAATGTAGGCGAAGACACTGTCTGGGGCTATGTCGACAAATCTTCCGGCAACCATGTCGATTTTACCGAAACCCGGAAACTCAAAGCCGCCATCGCCGTCCTTAGTGTCAACGGGCATTACTTTGAGGCAACGCCGATTAGCTAAATCGCTGAGCTTCCGTGCAATACCCGAAAGAGCTGCCGCAACTCGCTGCTCTTTCGGTTTATGCGGGGCCTGATTTGAATTTCAGGCAAAGGCGATGAATCATTCCCTCTTCATCGGCAGGGATGATCAGGATGGGTTTGGAACCTTTGCGTTCAATTCTGGCGGAAGCTTTGCTGTTGGCTTCGCTGTCCAGCGCAAGCCCGAGAAAGCCAAGCGGGGCGCAAATGGTTTCGCGTATGTGGGCGGAATGTTCGCCGATGCCCGCGGTAAAGACCAGCGCGTCGATGCCGCCCGCCTTGGCCGCCAAACTGCCGATGGCGGCGCGTACCTGATTGCAGAAATAGTCGACGGCGAATTTTGCCTGCACACTATTGCTGGCCTGCAGTTCGTCCATTTCGCTGCTCTCCCCGTTGGACAGGGCCAGCAAACCCATCTTGTGAAAAACCAGGTCGCTTAATTCACTGGCGTCGTAGCGCTTGGCCAGTTCCAGCATCACACCGGGGTCAAGGTCGCCGCTACGTGTTCCCATCGTAATACCGCCTGCCGGCGTGTAGCCCATCGTGGTGTCGACGGATTGCAGGTTGTCCAGCAGGCACAGGCTGGATCCGCTGCCGAGATGCGCAACAACGACTTTGCCGTGAGCGGTCTCCTCGAGGCTGTAGCGTAGCCGTGTTGCGACATGCGCGTAATTAAGTCCGTGAAATCCGAAGCGGCGCAGTCCGAGTTCCTGCGGTATCGGCAAGCGTCTGGACAGATCGGGTAGCGTTGCGTGGAAGGCAGTATCGAAACAGGCAATCTGCGGCACGTCGAAACGTTGCCGACACAAATCCACGCCCATCAGATTGCCCGGCAAGTGTAACGGAGCAAGACTGACGATATTTTCCAGCCGAGTGCGTTCTGCTTCATCCACCAGCCGTGCCGTGTCGACGATCTCGCCGCCATGCACAAAGCGATGTCCAACAATATCCGGTTTATGGCCGGAAAGATCGCGCATTAATTGATCGAAACCGGATTGTGGATCACGCAGATGTTCGTAGCGGAAATTGCGCCGCGCTCCGTCTGCCGCGAACAGACAGGCTTTGATCGAAGACGAGCCGCTATTAATGGTGAGGATGGTTTTCATTTGTAGGGCTTGTAGCTGGTAGCTCATAGCGGGTGGCTTGGCGCTCTGTTTGGCTACTGACTACCAGCAACAAGCTACCTGCTCAATACGGCCAAGTCCAGTTATCCACCGACGGCAAATCAGTCCCGTTTTCGTAAGCATAGTTGCGGCACTCGATTTGCATGTTCAGCATTTTCTCTTTCACGTGCGCTCCAGCCACATGCAGAGCTGGTATGCGGTCGATCACGTCAATAACCAGGCTGAAGCGATCGATCTGATTCTGTATCGCCAGTTCCAGCGGCGTGTTGATGCTGCCTTTTTCCTTGTAGCCGCGCACGTGGAAATTCTTGTGGTTGTTGCGGCGATAAGCGAGACGGTGGATCAACCAGGGGTAGCCGTGGAAGTTGAACATCACGGGCTTGTCTATCGTAAACAAACTATCGAAATCCCGGTCGCTCAGGCCGTGCGGGTGTTCACTGGAAGGAACGAGTTTGTACAGGTCGACCACGTTGATGAAACGTATCTTGAGTGCGGGAAAGTGCTCGCGCAGCAATACCGTTGCCGCCAGCGCCTCCTTGGTGGGGACGTCGCCCGCGCTGGCCATCACCACATCCGGTTCAAACCCCTGATCGTTGCTGGCCCAGTCCCAGATACCGATACCTTTGGTGCAATGCTTGGTGGCCGCATCCATGTCCAGGAATTGCAAGTGTTTCTG